>JAJUHM010000322.1 GCA_029279925.1 Aquabacterium olei | reverse complement strand
GTACTCGCTGTCGTCGTCATCTTCCCAGTTCTTCATGAAGATGCCGATGACCTCGTGGCCCTGCTGCTTCAACAGCCAGGCGGTGACAGCGGAATCGACCCCGCCGCTGAGGCCGACGACCACGCGTTGCTTGGAACTCATGCAATGACCAATGGCAACAGCCGCCTCGCGGGCGGCTGATTCAGGAAAAGAACGGCGAGGCCAGCCGGGCCCGGCGTCAGACCTCGCGGTGGTGGGCCGGCGCGCGGAACACGCTGTCGTGCACCGTCAGGATCTCGAGAGGATACCGCTGACCGGCCAGGTACGCTTCGATGCACTCGAGCACCAGCGGGCTGCGGTGGCGTTCGGGGCAGGCCCGGATCTCGTCGGCCGTCATCCACACGGTGCCCACGATGCCGTCGTCCAGTTCCAGCAGCGGATCGGCTTCCGAGACCGAACCGAAGAAGGCCAGGCGCAGGTAGGTGATGTCCTCGCCGGTGCGGGTGCGCCGGAAGCGGGACATGTACATGCCCAGGAAGCCCTCTGGCGTGAAGCGGCGGCCGGTTTCTTCCAGGGCCTCGCGCACGCAGGCATCAATCGGGGATTCGCCCGGGTCGAGGTGACCTGCCGGGTTGTTCAGCAGCAGCCCGTCGGAGGTGTCTTCCTCGACCAGCAGGAAGCGACCCTCGTGCTCGATCACGGCCGCCACGGTGACGTTGGGCTTCCACCGCACCTTCGGCGCGTGGACCGGCTCGGACAGCGGCGCCGCCGCCAGGATGTCTGCGGTGTTCATGGAGGCAGAATTATCCGTCAAGCCCGTGTCAAACGTGTGGCAAACCGCCTGATGTCCCACCGAATGAGCGGGAGGTTTGACGCGCATCACACCCTGGAACTGACAACAATCGTCCCCAGAATGAGGGTGTTCCCGGCCCAAAATCGAACGACCGTGCGGCGCCGGGGCGCCCAGGGACGTCTGGGCGCCACAAACCTTGTGTATGCTGACACGTTTGGTAAAGACCAGTGAAGCCGTCCGTGCCCGCGGGCGGTCTGACCAGTAGGAGACTCGAATGCTGATTGGCGTGCCCCTGGAAACGCTCGCGGGTGAGACCCGCGTGGCGGTGACCCCCGAGACCGTCAAGAAACTGAAGGCCCAGGGTCACACCCTGAAGGTGCAATCGGGCGCCGGCGTGGCCGCCAGCGTGACCGACGAGGCCTATGTGGCCGCCGGAGCCGAGATCACCGACGCCGCCGGCGCGCTGGGTGCCGACATGGTGCTCAAGGTGCGCAGCCCCTCGGCCGAAGAGCGCGCGCTGATGAAGCCGGGCGCCGTGCTGGTCGGCATGCTCAACCCGTTCGACAAGGACGGCCTGCAGGCCCTGACCGACGCGAAGCTGACCGCCTTTGCGCTGGAAGCCGCGCCGCGCACCACCCGTGCGCAGAGCATGGACGTGCTGTCCTCGCAGGCCAACATCGCCGGCTACAAGGCCGTGATGATCGCCGCCGACAAGTACCAGCGCCTGTTCCCGATGCTGATGACCGCCGCCGGCACCATCAAGGCCGCCCGCGTCGTCATCCTGGGCGTGGGCGTGGCCGGTCTGCAGGCCATCGCCACGGCCAAGCGCCTGGGCGCGGTCATCGAAGCCTCGGATGTGCGCCCCTCGGTGAAGGAGCAGGTCGAGTCGCTGGGTGCCAAGTTCATCGACGTGCCGTACGAAACGGCCGAAGAGAAGGAAGCCGCCGAAGGTGTCGGCGGTTACGCCCGCCCGATGCCGCAATCGTGGCTGGACCGCCAGAAGGCCGAAGTGGCCAAGCGCGTGGCCCAGGCCGACGTCGTCATCACCACCGCCCTGATCCCCGGCCGCGCCGCCCCCGTGCTGGTGACCGAAGAGATGGTCAAGTCGATGAAGCCGGGTTCGGTCATCGTCGACCTGGCCGCGCCGGCCGGCGGCAACTGCCCGCTGACCGAAGCGGGCAAGACGGTGCTCAAGCACGGCGTCACGCTGGTGGGCGAGACCAACCTGCCCGCGCTGGTGGCCGCCGACTCGTCGTCGCTGTACGCGCGCAACGTGCTCGATTTCCTCAAGCTCGTCTTCAACAAGGAAGGCCAGTTCCACGTCGACCTCGAAGACGACATCGTCAAGGCATGCCTGATGTGCCGCGACGGTCAGCTGCTGCGCGCTTGAGCAGTTCCCGACAAGCGCATTTCCCGAGAGATTGAAGACCATGCAACGCGTCATGCTGCGTGCCAAGCTGCACCGAGCCACCGTCACCGAAGCCATCCTGGATTACGAAGGGTCGTGCGGCATCGATGAAGACCTGATGGACGCCGCCGACATGAAGGAGTTCGAGTACATCGAGCTCTACAACGTCAACAACGGCGAGCGCTTTTCCACTTACATCATCAAGGCGCCGCGCGGCTCGGGCACGATCTCGCTGAATGGCGCGGCGGCCCGTAAGGCCACCGTGGGCGACCTGCTCATCATCTGCACCTACGCCCCGATGAACGAGGGCGAGGTGGCGAGCTACAAGCCCAAGGTCGTGCTGCTGGACGCCGGCAACAAGATCAAGGAAATCCGCAAGTTCGACTGATCGGCGCGCCCCGATTTCTTCAACTTCCCCCTGCCCAGGAGACAACGCGATGGAAGCCATTTCCCACGTCGTCATCAACCTGACCATTTTCGTGCTGGCCATCTATGTGGGCTATCACGTGGTCTGGAACGTGACCCCCGCCCTGCACACGCCGCTGATGGCCGTGACCAACGCCGTGTCGGCCATCGTCATCGTGGGCGCCATGCTGGCCGCTGCGCTGACGGTGACCACGCTGGGCAAGGTCATGGGCGTGCTGGCCGTCGCGCTGGCGGCGGTCAACGTGTTCGGGGGCTTCCTCGTCACCCGCCGCATGCTCGAGATGTTCAAGAAGAAAGACAAGAAGGCAGGAGGCAAGTAAATGAGCATGAACCTGATCGCCCTGCTGTACCTGGTCGCCTCGGTTTTCTTCATCCAGGCGCTCAAGGGTCTGAGCCACCCCACCACCTCGATCCGCGGCAACGTGTTCGGCATGACCGGCATGACGATCGCCGTGCTGACCACGATCGGCTTGATCCACGGTCAGGCTCAGGCACTGAGCCTGAACTTCGGTGAAGGCATCGGCTACGTGCTGGCCGGCCTGGTGATCGGCGGCGGCGCCGGCGCCATCATGGCCAAGCGCGTCGAGATGACCAAGATGCCCGAGCTGGTCGCCTTCATGCACAGCATGATCGGCCTGGCCGCGGTGTTCATCGCGGTGGCCGTGGTGGCCGAGCCCTACGCCTTCCAGATCGCTGCCAAGCCCATTGGCGATGCGCTGGCCGAGATTCCGGTGGGCAACCGTCTGGAGCTGGCGCTGGGTGCCGCCATCGGCGCCATCACCTTCTCGGGCTCGGTGATCGCGTTCGGCAAGCTGAGCGGCAAGTACAAGTTCCGCCTGTTCCAGGGTGCGCCGGTCATCTTCAAGGGCCAGCACATGCTGAACCTGGTGCTGGGCCTGGTGGCGCTGGCGCTGATCGGCGGCTTCATGGCCACACAGCGCATGGACCTGTTCGTTGCGCTCATCGTGCTGAGCTTCATCCTGGGCGTGCTCATCATCATCCCGATCGGCGGCGCCGACATGCCGGTGGTGGTGTCCATGCTCAACAGCTACTCGGGCTGGGCGGCCGCCGGCATCGGCTTCTCGCTGAACAACCCGATGCTGATCATTGCCGGTTCGCTGGTGGGCTCGTCGGGCGCGATCCTGAGCTACATCATGTGCAAGGCCATGAACCGCTCGTTCTTCAACGTGATCCTGGGTGGCTTCGGTGGCGACGCCGGCGCGGCCGCCGCGGGGGGCGCGCAGCAGCAGCGCAGCGTCAAGAGCGGCTCGGCCGACGACGCCGCCTTCGTGCTGGGCAACGCCGAGACCGTGGTGATCGTGCCGGGTTACGGCCTGGCCGTGGCCCGCGCGCAGCACGCCGTGAAGGAGCTGGCCGCCAAGCTGACGGAAAAGGGCATCAGCGTGAAGTACGCCATCCACCCGGTGGCGGGCCGGATGCCCGGTCACATGAACGTGCTGCTGGCCGAGGCCGAAGTGCCGTACGACCAGGTCTTCGAGATGGAAGACATCAACGGCGAGTTCGGTCAGGCCGACGTGGCCATCATCCTGGGCGCCAACGACGTGGTGAACCCGGCGGCGCACGTCAAGGGCAGCCCGATCTACGGCATGCCCATTCTGGAGGCCTACAAGGCCAAGACCATCATCGTCAACAAGCGTTCGATGGCCTCCGGCTACGCCGGCCTGGACAACGAGCTGTTCTACATGGACAAGACCATGATGGTGTTCGGCGACGCCAAGAAGGTGGTCGAGGACATGGTCAAGGCCGTGGAGTGACCC
>JAJUHM010000321.1 GCA_029279925.1 Aquabacterium olei | reverse complement strand
GTGCACCGCCATCGCGAAGTGCACCTGGTTGATGAGCGCCTTCAGCGTCTTCTGCGGCACGCTGAACATCGGACCGAAGTCGGCGGCTTCCTGCACCAGCGGAAAGTCGTCGGCCGGCAGGGTCTGCAGCGTGAAGCGGCTCTTGCCGCCCTGCAGCGTCAGCTTGTTCTGGTTGGCCGTCAGCGACACGGTCTGGTCGCTGGGCAGGCTCTTGAGGATGTCGCCCAGCTTCTTCGCGCCCACGGTGATGGCGTAGTCGCCTTCGTCGCCGTCGAGCTGCGCGGTGGTGCGGATCTGGATTTCCAGATCGCTGGTGATCAGTTCGAGTTCAGGACCGTGCTTGCGGATCAGCACGTTGGCCAAGATGGGAAGCGTGTGGCGCCGCTCAACGATGCCCGCCACCGACTGCAGGGCGGCGAGAACTTTTTCCTGGGCTGCTTTCAACACAATCATCTCAGTCTTTCAAATTGGTCGTTGTAGTAGAGGACGACTTTTTCTGTGAACAACGCTATTTTGTCCTGACCGATCAAGCCCTTAAGGCGCGGACAAACCTGTGCATCCTACCCGGGAACGAGGGGTGCTTCACAGACAACAACTTCGCTGGGAAGCGACACCCTGTGGACAAGGCCTCGGTTGTCCTTTTTCTGTCCACAGGCTTGTTGGCTTGACAGGTGCTGATTGTCCATGCCGCGCCGACCGCGCGGCGCGTTTCACTGTGGTGCAGGACGGGAGAGAAGGCGAACGTGAAAGGGCCAGGGCCGGTCTCCCGGCCGCGTGAAGCTGTCAGGCTGAAAAAAAAGCCCGGTGTTATCTACACCAATGACTTCAGTTTCAAAGGTGGTGGTTGTAGTAGAGGGGGCCTGAAGCTGTGCACAAGCCTTGTTTTGCAAGTCAGAACAACAACTTGGGATCATGACAACGGTGTGGAGGGCACCCGGGTTGGTGCGTGCATGGAACGACAACAACCTGCCGAAAGCCGCTGACCCTGTGGACAAGCCCGTACTTGTCCTTTTCTTGTCCACAGCGTTGTTGGCTTGACAGGCGAAAAAAAAGAGGCCGAAGCCTCTTGGGTCCATGCAGGACGGATGCCAGGCGCGCCGCTCAGCCCTTGAGCGTCTGCTCCAGCACGTGGAGCTGCTGGTTGAGCTCCGTGTCCTTGGCGCGGTCGCCAGCGATCTTGCGCACGGCGTGCAGCACGGTGGTGTGGTCGCGGCCGCCGAACAGCTCGCCGATCTCGGGCAGGCTCTTCTGGGTCAGTTCTTTGGCCAGGTACATGGCGATCTGGCGCGGCTTGGCGATCGAGGCCGGGCGCTTCTTCGAATACATGTCCGCGACCTTGATCTTGTAGAAATCGGCCACGGTCTTCTGGATGTTCTCGACCGAGATCTGGCGGTTCTGGATCGACAGCAGGTCCTTCAGGGCCTCGCGCGCCAGGTTGATCGTGATCTCCTTGTGGCTGAACTTGGCGAAGGCCAGCACCTTGCGCAGCGCACCTTCGAGCTCGCGCACGTTGGCGCGCACGTTCTTGGCGACGAAGAAGGCGACATCCTCGGGCAGCTCGATGGCTTCCTGGGCGGCCTTCTTGATCAGGATGGCCACACGCATTTCCAGCTCGGGCGGCTCGATGGCAACCGTCAGGCCCGAGTCGAAGCGCGAGGTCAGGCGTTCATCGATGTTGGCGAGCCCCTTGGGATAGGTGTCGCTCGTCATGATGATGTGCGCCTTCTTGGCCAGCAGGGCCTCGAACGCGTTGAAGAACTCTTCCTGGGTGCGGTCCTTGCCGGCGAAGAACTGCACGTCGTCGATCAGCAGCAGGTCGAGCTGGTGGTACTTGGCCTTGAGCTCGTCGAAGGTCTTGCGCTGGTAGTTCTTCACCACGTCGGAGATGAACTGCTCGGCGTGCAGGTAGAGGATGCGTGCGTCGGGCTTGTCGGCCAGCAGCGCGTTGCCCACCGCGTTCATCAGGTGGGTCTTGCCCAGGCCGACGCCACCGTAGATGAACAGCGGGTTGTACATCTGGCCGGGCGCGCCGGCCACGTGCAGGGCGGCGGTGCGCGCCATCTGGTTGGCGCGGCCGGGCACGAGGTTGTCGAAGGTGAGGGCCGGGTTCAGGCCCATGACGCGCGGGTGGCCCCGACCGGACTGCCCGGTGGCCGCGGACTCGGCGGCGTGCTGCTGCAGCTGGGCGTTGACCGCGCTGGCCTGCTGCGGCGTCAGCATGGCGGGGCCGGCCTGCACCGGGGTGGGCACGGGCGGCACGGCGGCCGTGGCATTGGGCGGCAGCACGCGGGTGGGCAGGGCCATGCCGGGGCGCACCCCGGTGCCGCCGAGCGGCGCCGGCGCGCGCGCGGCCAGGGCGATGTCCATGCGGACCTCACCAGGCTGCAGCTCACCCAGAATGCCCTCGATGCGCGCGCTGTACTGGGTGCGGATCCAGTCGAGCATGAAGCGGTTGGGCACACGCAGCCCCACCAGCGTCACGCCGCCTTCCTGGCTGACCTCGGCCGGGGGCAGGGGGCGGATCCAGGTGTTGAACTGCTGCTCGGGCAGCTCCATTGCCAGGCGGGCGCAGGTGCGGGCCCACAGCGAGGCAAGGTCACCTGTGTCTGGCAGGGACGCGTCTGCCCCCAGATCTCGGGCGGGGGCAGGGAGGTCAGCGGCACTCATGTTGTGGACAAGTCCTTCAGGGGGAGCGAATTCTAAGCGCGCCAAGGCCGGTTGCGGACAGGTTATCCACAGATTTTCATGCACTACGAAAGTGGGCTTGACGGCGGGCAAGCGGGCGAGGTCCCGGGCGTACCGCATGCAATCCGGAGGCCATCTCACGTGGGGTTGACCCGGTCCCGGGGCAGGGCGGTTGACCGCACGCCAGAAAACTGCTGTAATCGCGGGTTCCTCCGGCCAGGGCTTTGCCACGGGCCACAAACCGCGCGGCAATTGCATCGCGCGGGGATACCAGTCAACAACAGAACCCTGGGCCGCAGCGCCCTGCATTCGCTCTTCCGGGACATGTGCCCCGGGACAGCCGGTGTGGGCTTTCAGGCCTGATGAAGGACCACCATGAAACGTACCTACCAGCCTTCCAAGACCCGTCGCGCCCGTACCCACGGTTTCCTGGTGCGCATGAAGACCAAGGGCGGCCGCAAGGTCATCAACGCCCGTCGCGCCAAGGGCCGCAAGCGCCTGGGTCTCTGATCGCCCACGCGACACAGCAAGCGGCGCCGGCCTCGTGGCCTGATCCGCCTGCCGTGAGGCCTGCGCTGGTGGCGCAGGCCCAGCGGCGTGAACGAGGCCGGGCACTGCCCGGCTTTGTTGCGACTTCACCCCCTTTCATACCGTGCGTGCATCCAGCCTGAAAGCCACTGACTTCCAGAGGGCTTTGGGCTCGCGCCCGGTCTCTCGCACGTCGCACTTCGTGCTGCACGTGCTGCCTGTCATGGCCGTTCAGACCCCGCCACAGTCCGGGTTGTCAACAGAAGGCGGTGCCCCCGGTACCGTGCCTGTGGAAGACCTCGTCTGTGCGTCGGCCGCAGACGCCAAGACGGGCGCTGTGGTGCCGGCCTGGCGCTTCGGGCTGGTCCTGCCCAAGAAGCAGGCCCGCCGCTCCGTCACCCGCTCGTTGATCCGTCATCAGGCCCGTGAAGCCCTGCGCCGCCATGCGGTGGCGGTGCGGGCCTGTCCAGCTTATGCCGAGGGCGTCGACGGCTGGGTGTTGCGGCTCAAGACCCCTTTCGACCGCCAGCAGTTTCCCAGTGCGGCCTCGGAGGCGCTCAGCGCCGCTGTGCGCACCGAGCTGGACGAACTGTGGCGCCAGGTGCTGCGGCCGAGGCGCGTTTCCCCACCGTCTCCCGTGATGGCCCCTTCTGGCGATCGCGGAGCTGCGGCATGATGGCCGCCGGCGCGCGCATCGGGCTGCTGCTTCGGCGCGCGTGCGCCCTGGTGGCCGCGGCGATCAACGCCGTGCTCATGGGCGTGGTGCGTGCCTACCGTTTCTTCCTCAGTCCGTGGCTGGGATCGGCCTGCCGGTTCACCCCGACCTGCTCGCAGTATGCGCTGCAGGCGCTGGAACGCCACGGGCCCGCGGCGGGCAGTTACCTGGCTGCCCGCCGTCTGCTGCGTTGCCATCCGGCCTGTGCCGGTGGCCACGATCCGGTGCCCGATCGGGTGCCGGGTCTGTTTTCCCGTCATTGCAACCCTTCGTCGGATTCACCTCGCTCATGAATGATCTGCGTCGCACCCTGCTGTGGTCGGTGTTTGCCGTCTCGCTGCTGATGTTGTGGGATGGCTGGCTGCGGCACACCGGCCAGCCTTCCTTGTTCGCGCCTGCCCCTGTTGCGGCGACGGCGCCGGCTTCGGCAGCTGGCCAGGGTGCGGTGCCCGCGCCAGGCGCCAGCCTGC
>JAJUHM010000320.1 GCA_029279925.1 Aquabacterium olei | reverse complement strand
GTCGAGGAGATCGCCGCCGCGGTCGCCTTCCTGCTGTCGCCAGAGGCCTCCTACATCACCGGCCAGAGCCTTCGCGTGGACGGCGGCGTGGCCCGTTCGGTCTGAGCGCGGTGCAGGGCCTCGCCGCCGGCGTCGGGCTGTTCGCGACCGCGCTGCTGTTCGGCGGAATGGTGTTCTTCGCCTTCATCGTCGCGCCGAACGTGTTCCGCGCGCTCGGGCCGCAGCACGCGGGTGCATTCCTGCGGCGGCTGTTCCCCGTCTACTACGTGTTCGGCGCCGGCATGGCGGCAGCGGCGGCGATCGCGCTCGTCCCGGTGGCGTGGGAAGCCGCGCTGGTGATGGCGGTCGTCGCGTCGGGCTTCGTGTTCTCGCGCCAGGGGCTGATGCCGCGCATCAACGCCTACCGGGACGCGGAGCTTGCGGGCGACGCCTCGGCGACGCAGCCCTTCGCCCGGCTGCACCGCCTGTCGGTCGTGATCAATCTGGCGCAGATGGTCCTGGTCGCGCTGGTGCTGGTGGGCTTCGCCGGCCGCGCCTGGTAGCCGCTTCCGCCCCGTCGGGGGTTCGGCTAAGTCTTGGCCTCAGGCGGGCAGCAAGCCCGCATCCGTCCTCAGGGAGGCCTGTTCCCATGAAGCGTCGTACCCTTTTCGCAGCCGGCGCGGCCGCGACCACGCTCGCCACGCCCGCGATCGCGCAGGGCCGCATCCAGTGGCGGATGGTCACGTCCTGGCCGCGCGGGTTCCCCGGCCTCGGCGTCGGCGCCGAGCGCATCGCGCGCCGCATCGGCGAGATGTCGGGCGGTCGGTTCACCGTCCAGGTCTTTGCCGCCGGCCAGCTCGTCCCGCCGCTCGGCGTGTTCGACGCCGTGACGCAGGGCGGTGCCGAGATGATGCACTCGGCCGCCTATTACTGGCAGAACCGCAATCGCGGCCTGAACTTCTTCACCGGCGTGCCGATGGGCATGACCTCGAAGGAGCTGCGCGCCTGGATCCGCAACATGGGCGGGCAGGAGATCTGGGACGAGATCTACGCGCAGTTCAACCTGAAGGGGTTCATGGCGGCCGATACCGGCGTGCAGGGCGCGGGCTGGTTCCGGCGCGAGATCAACACCGTCGATGACATCCGCGGCCTGAAATTCCGCACGCCCGGCCTGGGCGGCGAGTGCTGGCGGCGGATCGGCGCGGCCGTGGTCAATCTCGGCGCGGGCGAGATCCTGCCCAACCTCCAGTCGGGCGCGCTCGATGCCGCGGAGTTCGTCGGCCCCGTCACCGACCTCGCGCTCGGTTTCCATCAGGCGGCGAAGTTCTACTACTGGCCGTCGGTGATCGAGCCGGGTCTCGCCGCCGAGTGCTCGGTGGACAAGCGCAAATACGATGCGCTTCCGAACGATCTCAAGCGCATTCTCGAGATCGCGATCCAGGCCGATTACGACCAGGTGGGCGCCGATTTCGACTCGCTGAACATCCCGGCAATGCAGCGTCTGGTCACCGAGTTCGGCGTGCAGGTGAAGACGCTGCCCGACGCGATCGCGGTCGCGCTCGGCAACGCGGCGGGAGAGATCCTGACCGAGCTGCGCGACGCCGGCGATCCGCTGACCAAGAAGACGGTGGAAAGCTTCGTCAAGGCGCGTGCTGCGCTGATGGAGCAGTCGGCGATCACCGACGATGCCTACGCGCGGATGCGCAGGCTCGACTACAGGTATCTCTGACCGGCCGTTCCGGGGGGCGATCGCCCCTGGCCCGCGGTGGTGGAGGGGGGTGTGAGTTCGGCCTTCGGGGTCAGGGCGGCGACCGAGTCGACCACGATCAGGTCGACCGAGCCGGAGCGCACCAGCGCATCCACGATCTCGAGGGCCTGTTCGCCAGTGTCAGGCTGGGAAATCAGCAGGTCCTGCAGGTTGACACCCAGTTTCTGGGCGTACTGGGCATCGAGCGCGTGTTCGGCGTCGATGAAGGCGCACACGCCGCCCTGCTTCTGCATTTCGGCCACGACCTGCAGCGTGAGGGTGGTCTTGCCCGAGGACTCGGGGCCGTAGATTTCGATCACGCGGCCGCGCGGCAGACCGCCCACGCCCAGTGCCACGTCCAGCCCGAGCGAGCCGGTGGACACGACCTGGATGTCTTCCACGACCTCGCCTTCGCCGAGGCGCATGATCGAGCCCTTGCCGAACTGCTTTTCGATCTGGGCCAGGGCGGCCTGCAGGGCCTTGGCCTTTTCGGCATTGAGGGCGGACTTGGCGGTGGTTTCCATGAAGGGTCTCCGGATGGGGCGGCGCAGCAGGGCGCTGGCGCATGTCGCTTGAACTGGGCGCCATTATGGCAAAAGCTGGATGCCTGTACAGTGTCTGTGGGGTTTTATTTGCTCCCCCTCAAGAGCGGGGCGATACCGAGACAGACCCGCCCAGACCCTTGATGCTGCACCGCAGCATAAGTAACCGATTTCGAATTAGACTGGGGCCATGCCCTCCCCTCGTCGCCCTCGCCCCACCGCCCCCGTCCGGACGGACGCCACCACCGGCGCCGCCGCGTCTTCCGCTTCCTCACGGCCTGCGGTCAACCTGGCCTTGCAAGGCGGTGGCAGCCACGGCGCCTTCACTTGGGGCGTGCTGGATCGGCTGCTGGACGAGGACGGCCTCGACATTGCAGGCATCTCCGGCACCAGCGCCGGTGCGCTGAACGGCGCCGTGATGCTGACCGGGTATGTTCAAGGCCACGCGCGGGATGGCACACGTGGCGCCCGGGCTGCTGCGCGCCAGTCCTTGCACGACTTCTGGCGCGATGTCAGCCAGCATGGCCCGCTGTTCTCACCCCTGACGATCCAGTCCAACGGGCTCCTGCGCAACCAGTTCAATTTCGACCAGTTCCCGGCCTATCAATGGCTGAACCTGTTCATGCGGGCCTTCAGTCCGTACGAGTTCAACCCGCTGAACCTCAATCCCTTGCGCGACGTGGTCCGCCGCCATGTCGACGTGTCGGCGCTGCACGCCGGCTGTGCCACCTGCGGCATCCCCTTGTTCGTCACGGCGACGTCGGTGCGGACCGGACAGGCACGCGTCTTCACCGGGCCGACTCTGTCGGAAGACGCCTTGATGGCCTCGGCCTGCCTCCCCTTTGTGTTCCAGGCGGTCGAGATCGACGGAGAGGGGTACTGGGATGGCGGCTACACCGGCAACCCGGCCATCTATCCGTTGATCTACCAGACCGACCTGAGCGACATCCTGCTGGTGCGCCTGAACCCGATGCAACGCGGAGACACCCCGACACGCAGCATCGACATCATCGATCGCCTCAGCGAAATCACCTTCAACGCCAGCCTGATCAGCGAGATGCGGGCCATCCACTTCGTGAAGAAGCTGCTGCAGGACGACCGCCTGGACCGCGGCCGCTACAAGAACCTGCACATGCACATGATTGCGGATGACGAGGGCATGGCCCCGTTCAACGCCTCCAGCAAGTTCAACACCGATTGGGCCTTCCTGCAGGAACTGCACCGTTTGGGCCACAAAGCGGCCGATGCCTGGCTGCACCAACATCGCGGCAAGGTCGGGCAGGACAGCACGTTCGACATCGAATCGGCCTTTCTGCAGGCGCCCCCTCGCCCGGGCACCCCGGGTTGACGGCGGCTTGATCTGCCACAACCCAGGTGGCGGGTGCCAGGTGCACGATGAGGCTCAGACAGATCCCTCTTCCACACAACAAAGGAGTGCCGATGGACCACCACCCGCTGATCAAGGATTTCCCCGAACTGAAGGACCGCATCCACACGCTGAAGATGAGCAGCGCGCACTTTGCCCGGCTGGAAAAGGAATACGAGGAACTGGACAAGGCCATCGTGCGGCTGGAAAGCGGCATTGAGCACAGCTCGGCCAGCGAACTGGAGCAGAAGAAGCTGCAACGCGTGGCGCTGAAGGACGAGCTCTACGCCCTGCTGAAGGCCTGAGACCCGGTCTTTCCTGCCGAAGAAGGCCCTGGCATGCACCCAGGGCCTCTTTGTTTGTGGCGCCCGGAGGCGTGCCCGCCTCGTAAAATGGGCGGTTATGACCGACGCTGTCCGCCCCTCCCCCGCCGCTGAATCCGGCACCCCGTCTCCTGCCGCCGTGGCGCCCATGCGCCTGTCCGGGCTGGAGCCCGTGCTGATCGGCCAGGGCTCGCTGTTCGTGAACGTGGGCGAACGCACCAACGTGACGGGCTCGAAAGCCTTTGCGCGCATGATTCTCGAGGGGCGATTCGAGGACGCCCTGTCGGTGGCGCGCCAGCAGGTCGAGAACGGCGCCCAGGTCATCGACATCAACATGGATGAGGCCATGCTGGACAGCAAGGCCGCCATGGTGCGGTTCCTGAACCTGATCGCCGGTGAGCCGGAGATCGCCCGCGTGCCCATCATGATCGACTCGTCCAAGT
>JAJUHM010000319.1 GCA_029279925.1 Aquabacterium olei | reverse complement strand
GGGATGAACCACCGCTCGCGCACGGTGTGCCACAGGTCGATGAGGCCGAGTGCGTGCATCGTCACGGCGGCCAGGGCACCCCAGGCGACGCCCAGGGTGTTGAGGACCCAGTCGGTGACGGAAGGCACGCGCCCGGGCAGCGTGTACTGGATCAGCTCGAGCGTGTAGGACAGCGCGGTGCCGGTCAGCACCGTCGCCAGCGCCGCCACGGGCACCGAGCGACCCGAGCGCAGGTGGGCCACGCACAAGATGGCGCCCAGCGGAAGGTAGCCCACCAGGTTGCTGGCCAGGTCACCGGAAAACTCGCGATGCAGCTTGGGCAGCATCCAGCTGAAGGCCTGACGCTCGGGCCACTGCCAGCCGCTGAGCGGATAGAGCGTGGCGTAGATGATCAGCGCCATGGCAAGCCAGCTCAGGGGCCAGGCTGCACTGCGATGGGTGCTCACGCTGCCCCCTTCACGCGCCCAGGCGCCGACTCAGCCCGCTGTGGGCTTAAGCACGACCAGGATCACGATGGCGGCAAACAGCAGCACCGACACCTCGTTGAAGACGCGGAACCAGCGGTGGCTGCGCCGGTTGTGCAGGGCCTCGAAATCACGCAGCAGGCGCTTGCAGTAGTGGTGGTAGCCGATCGTGAGCACGACCAGCGTGAGCTTGATGTGCAACCAGATCTGACCTGGCCCCTTGCCCACACCGAAGTACAGCCACAGCAGCAGGCCCAGCACGACAGCCGGGATCATCAGGATGGTGGCGAAGCGGTAGAGCTTGCGGGCCATCACGAGCAGGCGCTCGCGCTCGGCGTGGCTGTCTGACGGCACCATGGCCAGGTTCACGAACAGCCTGGGCAGGTAGAACAGGCCGGCAAACCAGCTGGCCACGAAGATGATGTGCAGGGCCTTGACCCAGAGGTAGGGGTTGCTCATGCCACCGATTATGAACAGCCCTTGCGCAGACTGTGCAGTGTCGGGATGCGGGCGCGGTGTGGTCAGGGCGGCACAGGCAGACGGCACGCCAGAAAAAAAAGAGCCCCGGCATGCGCCGGGGCTTTCAAGCCTTAACGCTGTCATCACGGTAAGGCACCTGCTCAGGGAGGAAAAGCAGGGAATGAAGGCCTCGCGGCGTATCATTCGGGGTCCATTATAGGGGGACCACAGCGCCATGTCTTCTGCGCATGTCCGAAAACCCCTGAGGCCTGGTGATTTTTTGCCGGCTTTGCAATCTTTCACGGTCTTTTGACTGACGTACCGATGTCCATCACCCCCGCCTTCCCTCTGCACCGCCCTCGCCGCCTGCGCAAGGACGCGTTCAGCCGCCGCCTGGTCCGCGAGCACGCGTTGTCGGTCGACGACCTGATCTACCCGGTGTTCGTGCTGGATCAGGACGAGGGCACGCATCCCGTCGCCTCGATGCCCGGCGTGGCGCGACTGGGTCGCAGCGCGCTGTGGGCCACGGCCGAGCGCTGTGTCGAGCTGGGTGTGCCGGTGCTGGCCTTGTTCCCGGTGATCGACCAGGCACACAAGAGCCCGGACGGCGCGGAAGCCTTCAACCCCGAGGGCCTGGTGCCGCGCACCGTGCGCGAACTGAAGCGGCGCTTCCCCGAACTGGGCATCATGACCGACGTGGCGCTGGACCCGTACACCAGCCATGGTCAGGACGGCCTGCTGGACGAGACGGGCTACATCCTCAACGACGAGACCGTGGCCGTGCTGACCAAGCAGGCCCTGGCCCAGGCCGAAGCCGGCGTCGACATCGTGGCGCCGAGCGACATGATGGACGGCCGCATCGGCGCGATCCGCCAGGCCCTGGAATCGCAGAACCTGATCTACACGCGCATCATGGCCTACAGCGCCAAGTACGCAAGCGCCTTCTATGGCCCCTTCCGCGACGCCGTGGGCTCGGCCGCCAACCTGGGCAAGGCCGACAAGAAGGTCTACCAGATGGACCCGGCCAACAGCGACGAAGCGCTGCACGAAGTGGCCATGGACATCGCCGAGGGCGCCGACATGGTCATGGTCAAGCCCGGCATGCCGTATCTGGACATCGTGCGCCGCGTGAAGGACGCGTTCAAGGTGCCCACCTTCGCCTACCAGGTGAGCGGCGAGTACGCCATGCTCAAGGCCGCGGCCCAGAACGGCTGGCTCGACCACGATGCCGTGATGATGGAAAGCCTCCTGGCCTTCAAGCGCGCCGGCGCCGACGGCGTGCTCACCTACTTCGCGCTCGAAGCGGCCGCCAAGCTGCGCAGCTGACCCGGGCCGAAGGGGGGGCATGTGCGTTTTTTCCTGATCAACGAGCATTTCACCGAGCTGCCGGACTGGCCGACCACGCTGCCGGCCCATGGCTTCCTGTGGGTGACGTCCGCCCGGCGCGTGTTCGAAGTGAAGCTGCCAGAGGTCCAGCAGCAGCTGCAGCGGCTGGCCGGTGGCAGCCTGGTCGACCTGCACGCCGCCGACCTGCTGAACCCGCAGCTGCCCTCTCAGTACGACTACACCTCGTGGTACGACCTGGTGGTGTTCCGCCGCCTGGCTGCCGGCCAGGGCACGGCCCACCTCTTTCTGGACGACGAGCGCGGCACCGCGTCGAGCGCGCGCAGGGCACTGGCCGCGATCGACACCAGCCCGGTCGGCTTTGCCGTGTTCGACCGCGTGCTGCTGACCGTGCACCCGGCGGACTGCTCGGTGCGCGACTTCTTCGAGACCCGGCTCAGCCAGCTCGGCGGCACGAGCCCGTTCGAAGGGCTGAGCGGCCTGGGCCGCGGACCGATGGCGGGTTCGCCCCCCGCTGAACCCCGGCTGGCCTTGTCCGACGAGGACATGCACCTGGGCGCCGATGCCGTCATGCCCGACCTCAACGGTGAAGCGCAGGAGAGCCGGATGCCCCGGACCGAGGGCCGGGGCCCGTCGCGGCTGCCGCCCAGCCCGGCCGACCTGATGCTGCGCATCGTCAACCACATGGTCGACAGCTACCTGGATCTGCGGCGCCTGCTGACGCGTCAGCTCGGCTATCTACAGCAGGAGATGCTGCACAACCGCAACCGGTTCCGGAACTGGCAGGCGCTGCTGGAGTCGCGCAACACGCTGCACATGCTGGAAGACACCTGCGAGGACCAGCGCAGCGCCATCCAGGAATGGCTGGACGCACTCGAGGACTGGCCGGTGCCCCTGGACCCGCAGGCTGCACGCGAGCGTGAGGTGCTACGGGTGCGCTCCCGCGACGTGCAGGAGCACATCGAGCGTGTGCTGAGCCATGTGCGCCGGCTGGAAAGCTCGTCGGAAAGCGCGGTGCAGATGCATTTTTCCCTGCAGGGCAGCCGCACCAACGACATCATGCGCACGCTGACCGTGCTGACGGCCATCTTCCTGCCGCTCAACCTGATCACCGGCGTCTTCGGCATGAACTTCGACGAACTGCCGCTGATTCACCAGGCCGCTGGCTTCTGGATCGCCATGGGGCTGATGGGCGCGGTGGCGGTCTTCCTGGTGTGGCTGTTCCGCCGCCAGCGCTACCTCGACAGCTGAGCCGGGCCGAACCGATCAGCCCGCTGCGGCACGCACCTCGCGGGCCAGGCACAGGTCGGCCCATGCCAGCGCCTTGTCGGCCGGGTTGCGCAACAGATAGGCCGGGTGATAGGTGACGACCACCGGCACACCCTGCACCGTGTGCACACGCCCCCGCAGCTTGCCGATCGGCTCGCTGGTCTTGAGCAGGGACTGCACGGCAAAGCGACCCATGGCCAGGATGACCTTGGGCTGCACCAGGGCCATCTGCCTCAGCAGGTAAGGCTCGCACTGGCTCACTTCCTGAGGCTGCGGGTTGCGGTTGGCCGGCGGCCGGCATTTGAGCACGTTGGCGATGAACACCTGCCTCGCCGGAGCGTCCTCGGCACGCGTCAGGTCGATGGCGTGCAGCATGCGGTCCAGCAACTGCCCGGCGCGGCCGACAAAGGGCTCGCCCTCTCGGTCTTCCTGCTCGCCCGGGGCTTCGCCGATGACCATCCAGTCGGCCTGCGGGTGGCCCACGCCGAACACCGTTTGCCGGCGGCTTTCGCACAGCGAGCAGGCCTGGCAGCCTGCCACCGTCGTGCGCAGCGTGTCCCAGTCCATGGACTCGATGCCGCTGGGCCGGGCACCGAGCGACACCTCAGGTTGCGCCGTGCGGGGCGCCGCCGCCACGGGGCGCGCCGGTGCTGGACGCACCGCGACGGGAGCCGGGGCGGCAGAGGGTGGCGCGGCCGGGCGCACAGCCCCCCCTGACGCTGCAGCCGCAGCCGGCGGCGGCATCTGCACCGGCGGGGCGATGCTGGAGGCGGCCTCGGTCTGCGGGGCCGGCTCTTCCGGCCAGAAAGGCGGGACGCCGATTTCGCGCAGCATGGCGCGCTGCCGCTCACTCCATCGCATGGGCGTCTCC
>JAJUHM010000318.1 GCA_029279925.1 Aquabacterium olei | reverse complement strand
GAAGGCGCTGGTGGCGACGGCCGAGCCCGAGCCGGGCGTCTGGATCAGGTCGCCGATCGCGCTTTCCAGTGAGCTGCTGAGTTCGGTGGCGTTCTGCGCGCTGAAGTAGCGGCCCCGGCCGTTCACGGCGGCATGCCAGAGGTCGTCCACGCGGGTGGCGTTTTCGGCCGGCATGGGGTTGGGCCAGTTCTTGGTGCCGGCGCGGATGGCCGCGAAGTCGCCGGTGGTCAGCGAGGCGTAGTTGGGGTCGTAACGCAGGGTGCCGCCCACGCCCAATCCCAGCGTGTAGGTCACCATGTTCTGCCTCCCCGGCGTGCCGCGGTCGGTGGTGGCCGTGCTGTCGTTGGTGCACAGGCTGGTGCCGCTGCCGCAGTTGCCGAGTTCGGGCGTCCGCAGGTCGGTCAGGTAGAAGTACTGGGCAATGTCGGCCAGCGTGCCAGCCGCGTTCAGGGTGTCCAGCATGGGCCGCACCTCGGGGCTGCCATCCAGGTTGCCGATGGCCACGCCGCTCAGGTCGGTGGGCACGTCTGCGCCGTTCCAGTAGCCGTCGGTGGCCAGCACCGTGTAGTTGCGCTGGCAGGCCGCGGTCATCGGGTCGGTCTGGCCGCTGACCTTGTTCGCGTAGTACTTGCCCACCTGGGTCAGGCTGGCCCGCAGCGGCGTGCCGCCCGAGTTGTAGTGCTGCTCGTTGTACAGGTGGCGGAACACATTGAACTTCTGCCCCGGCGAGGTCGAGACGATGTCCTCCGTGAACGGGGCGACCTGCAGGAAGAACTGCGGCGTCAGGCTGCCGTACTGGCTGTGACTGATCTTCGTCACCCCCACGCGGTAACTCGACGGGATGTTCAGCAGCGCCCGCCCCGTTGCCGTCTTCATCAGCAGCTTGCGGTTGCGGTAGTACTGGTACCAGTTGGCGTAGTTCTGCTGGGTGGTTGCCGACGACATCGTGTTGATGTCGACCCTCGAGAAGCGGCCATACCAGGGAAAGAGGATGCGGTCCGTGCGGCACTCCTGGACAAAGGTGGTGCTGGTGTCCAGCGCGCCGGTGGTCGGGTCATAGCGCCACGACAGCTTGGGTTCGGTGCCGTTGTACTGGTAGTAGCTCTGCGTGCCAAGGCTGCCCGCCTGCGGTCTGAAGGCCTGCCAGTTGTTGTGGCTGGCGCCGTCCTTGCCGGTGAAGAAGCTGACGTTGATCGTGTATGTCCACGTGTCCGTGCAGAAGATGAGCAGCACGCACGAGGTCGTCTTGCTGGAGCCGGTGACCGTGCCCAGCATCCAGCGCGTCGTGTCGCTGCTGTCGCGCAGCACGACGGCCTTGGTACTGTCCAGGGAGAGCGCGTCACCTGGGCTCAGCGTCACGGTCTTGGAGCCGGTGGAGAACGTCAGCGTGGTGGTGGGCAGCGTGACCGTGCTGAACGAGGCCGGCTGGGGGGTGTAGCCGTCTTCCCAGGCCGAGGTGTAGGTGGCCTGCGGATAGGGGGTGCCATTCCATTTGACCGGTGGCGTGTAGGTCTGCGTCGGATCGTAGGCCACGCCGTTGCATTGCGCCGAGGTGTAGCCATACCAGTTTTCGTACCAGATGGCATCCGGCATGTAGAACCAGTCCATGCTGCCTGAATCGTCCAGCACGAACAACAGATTGGGGGCGGCGGAGGCCAGGCCGGCCTGCGTGGCCAGCGGCTCGTCCGCCAGGCTGGTCAAGGCAGCATGGGCGGCCGGTGACACCAGCGCAAGCAGGGTCAGCGCGGTGGTGCACAGCCACCGGCGGGTCAGAGAAAGCAGTGACAACACGGGTGGTCTCCTCAGCGTTGCACGATGGTTTCGACAAAAGACTGCGCCTGGCGCGCGCCCTGCACCCGCACGACGATGCGGTAGTACACGGCGTTGTTCACCTCGGGCCCGCCGGGGCTGCTGTAGTCCAGCGCGCCCTTGCTGCCGTCGGTGCTCGAGGCCGCGTCCAGCGGGCGGCTGCATTGCGTGCCGGCGGTGTCGGAGCACAGCCTCAGGATCACATAGTGCGCCGTCACGCCGCTCACGGTGGCGGCGCGCGGGCGCTGACCGCAGCTGGCATAGCTGCCGCTGTCGGCATAGCCGCAGTTGTCGCTGTCCCAGTCGATCAGGGTGCGCGTCGAGGCCGTCGACTGGAAGCCTGTGGCGTCCAGCGTGGTCGCGGCGCTGGCGTAGTAGCCTTGTGCACTGTTGTCGGCGCTCACGTCGGCGGTGCTCAGCCAGGCGATGGCCTGGCGCGTGGCCTCTTCGGCGGCCGAGGTCGCCTCCTGCTTGAAGCCGATGTTGCCCAGGATGACCGTGCCCGTGTCGATCGAACGCACCAGCGCGAGCGCGGCCAGGCTCATGGTCACCAGCGCGATCAGCGCGAAGATCAGCGCGCTGCCGCGGTGGCCTGACCGTGCCGGGGTGCGCGGGGCGGTGGGGCGGGCGGTCATCGTGTCCACAGCATGTTCCGCAAGGGGATGACGGTGTCGAACACCTTGTAGCGGTACTGCTGCCAGTCGGCCCCGACGTCGCTGACGTCGATGCGGATGCACTTGCGGCTGGTGTCGGTGCTGCACGCCACGCCGCCGCTCGTGAGGTTGTCCACCGCCCACTCCACGCCGATGGCGGGTGTCACCGGGTCTGACGTGCCGACCCGTCGCTCGAACTGCGCGCTGCGGGCCACCACGGCCACGCGCAGCGCCATCACGGTTCGCCACCCTGCGTTGTCGGTGGGGGTGACGGCATCGAACTGGTCGATGGTGCCGTTGCCATCGGTGTCCTTGCCGTACAGCGCCTTGAGTTGCACGATCTGCGGCGCCACGGTTTGTGTCGTGCTCAGCCCGTTCGCCACCTGGATGTCCGTGGCCACCAGCGCCCTGGCCGCGTCGATGCGGTAGGTGCGCGGCAGGCCGGCACCCAGGTTGATCAGGTGGCTGCCGGCCGGGTAGCCGGCCGTCGGCACCAGATCCGAGCCGGCGGCATTCCAGCCGTTGGCCGTGGCCAGGTGCGGCACCTGGGTGTTGGTCAG
The DNA here is from genome assembly GCA_029279925.1 of Aquabacterium olei. Taxonomy (GTDB): domain Bacteria; phylum Pseudomonadota; class Gammaproteobacteria; order Burkholderiales; family Burkholderiaceae_C; genus Aquabacterium; species Aquabacterium olei_A. The sequence continues at coordinate 1,400 of JAJUHM010000318.1, read as the reverse complement.
CGTGGTGCTGCTGTCGCCCGCGATGGCCATCAGCGCGCACGGGCTCGTGGCCGACGGGGAGGGCGGCACGGCCACCACCAGGTCGCCAGCGGCCGAGCCGAACGAGCCGGCCACGACGAAGCGGGTGTCGGTCTTCGCGTGGTTCTCGGTCACCCGCAGCGGCACGGCGTGGGTGTTCTTGCTGCTCATCCACAGGGTGAGCTGGTCCGGGGTGGCGGCGTTCGCACCGAAGGTGATCCGTGCCGGCACCAGGGGCCAGTTCTGCAGCCCCGGGCTGGTGCCCGTGCCGTATTGCGCCTGCACGGTGCAGCCCATGGCCGCAGGCCGCGCCGTCAGGCCATAGCCGGCCATCTGCACGTCGCGCTGGAGCGCATACAGCGCCAGGGTGCCGTTGAGCTGCGCATCGCTGCCATCGGCGGTGGTGCGCTTGCGGCCTTCGGTGCTCATCAGCACCTGCGTGATCGCGAGCACCGTCAGCATGCCGATCAGCACGCCCACCATCAGCTCGACGAGGCTCAGGCCACTTTGCGCGCGCCGCGTCATGCCGCCCCCTGGATGACGGTCACCGTCTCGTACCGCCGGCTGCCGCCGTTGGGCAGCTGCCAGTTGATGCGGATGCTCACCGAGCCCGGTCGCGTTGCGTCCCGCGTGACGGTGGCGCCCCCGCCCGGCAGCGTGGCCTGCAGCTTGGCCAGCCAGTTCGCACACGGGGCGTGGGCCGCGCAGGCGCTGGTCTCGTACTGCGCCAGATTGGCGATGTCCAGCCACATCAGGCCGCGCAGCTCGCCGGCCAGGTTGACGGCATCGGCACGGGCCTTGGCTTCGGTCTGGGCCTTGGTCATGCGGGCCTGCAGGCCCACGAGGCCGAGGATGCCGATCGCGAAGATCAGGATGGCGATCAGCACCTCGATCAGCAGAAAGCCGCCTGCGCGGCGGTGGGCCCTCGGCGGCATCATGCGCAGCTCCTCGGGTCGCCGGTGGAGGTCACATCCGGCTCACACAGCTTGGCCTGCCCGCCGGAAGACACCACCACGCGCCAGGCCTTGAGGCCGCTGGCCCCGGTCACGTCGATCTGGCGGATGGGCGTGGCGTTGACGACCTGGCCAAACCCGTTGAAGGTCACCACCGCCGAAGCCGAGCCCGATGGGTCGACGGCCGACACCGTCACGGCGGTGTCGCTCCCGCCGCCCGAGGCGGCCAGGGCCGCCTTGATCTGGCTGGACGAGGTGCCGGGCGCGCATTTGCTGGCGGGCGAGGCCGTGCCCAGGGCGATGACCCAGGCCCGGCCGCTGGCGCTGACCGTGCACGTGTTGTCCAGCGCGGTGGCGCTGCTGCCTTGCACCAGCCAGAACGAGACCGGCCGGTTGCGCCGCACCGCCTCGGCGCGGGCCTGTTGCAGG
>JAJUHM010000317.1 GCA_029279925.1 Aquabacterium olei | reverse complement strand
TGACGTCCGGGTCCTGACGCAGGATGGCGCGCAGGGCCTTGGCGAACGTCAGCTCGATCTTGGCGTTGACCTGGGTCTGGCCGATGCCGGGCAGCTCGTATTCGACCGGGTCTTCCACGGTCAGCACGTTGGTGGTCGCGGCATCGACCGTGCTCAGCCCCGCGTACAGCGTCGTCGTCTTGCCGGAACCGGTGGGGCCCGTCACCAGCACGATGCCGTGCGGCTGGCGCAGCAGGCGCTTGAACTGCGCCAGCGACTCACCGCTCATGCCCAGTGACTCGAGCGTGAACTTGCTGGTGTCACCCTTGTCCAGGATCCGCAGCACCGCGCGTTCGCCATGGGCGGACGGCAGCGTCGACACCCGCACGTCCACCGCGCGGCCGCCGATGCGCAGGCTGATGCGGCCGTCCTGCGGCAGGCGTTTCTCGGAGATGTCGAGCTCGGCCATGATCTTCAGGCGCGAGATCAGTGCCGCGTGCAGCGCCTTGTTGGGTTGCACCACCTCGCGCAGCGTGCCGTCCACCCGGAAGCGCACGGCCGACGAGCGCTCGTACGGCTCGATGTGGATATCGGACGCGCCGTCCTTGGCCGCCTGCGTCAGCAAGGCGTTGAGCATGCGGATGATGGGCGCATCGTTGCTGGACTCCAGCAGGTCTTCGACCGCCGGCAGGTCCTGCATCATGCGCGACAGGTCGACCGCGCTTTCCACCTCGCCGACCACCGCGGCCGCGCTGCCCTCGCCCGCGGCATAGGCCGCGGCAATGCGCTGCCCGAGGGTCTCGGCGGGCTCCTGCTCGATCGCGTGCACGACATACAACCGCATCACCTCGGACAACGCCGAGGGCGACACGCCGGGACTGGCCCACAGCGTGGTCCGCGACTCGCCGGCTTCGAGCAACACGCCGTGGGCCTTGGCAAACGCGTAGGGAAGGGGGTGACGGGCGCCCATGTCGGTGGCTCCGGTTCAGCGCGTGCCCCCCGCCGGCACGGCGGGTTGCGGCGCCAGTTTCGGCGCGAATCGCGAATCGGGCGGCACCACCACGGTCGGGGCCGGGCCATTGGGGTCATCCAGCGGCTGGCGGACCGACGGCATCGTCAACTCGCTGCTGAATTTCAGCGGGTCCATCGCCGGCGCGTCGCGAACCTGCAGCACCGCGTTCGGCGGCGGCCCCACCTCGGACTGACGCTGGCGCATGTAGTCGTAGCGATTCAGGGTCACCTCGTTGCTCGCATCCTGCGAACGCAACACCACCGGCCGCAGGAACACCATCAGGTTGGTCTTGCTGCGCGCCCGCGAGCGGCTCTTGAACAGGTTGCCCAGCACCGGGATGTCGGCCAGCAGCGGCACCTGCGACTCGTCGTTGCCATACTGGTCCTTGAGCAGGCCGCCCAGGATCAGCGTCTGGCCATCGTCCACCACCACGGTCGTCTCGATCGAGCTCTTGGTCGTCGTCGGCCCCTGTGTCGAGCTGACGGACTCGACGTCCGACTTTTCCTGGAACACCGTCATGCGCACGGTGCCGCCCTCGCCCACCTGCGGCTTCACCCGCAGCGTCAGGCCCACATCACGGCGCTCGATCGTGGTGAACGGGTTGACCGAGCCCGAGTTGTTCGTCGTCGCGTTGGTGTAGGAGCCCGTCACGAAGGGCACGTTGCGGCCCACGACGATCTTGGCCTCTTCGTTGTCGAGGGCCACCATGTTGGGCTTGGACAGGATGTTGGCGTCGGCCTTGGTCTCCAGGAAGGTGGCCAGCGCCCCGAGGTTGTAGGTGCCGTCCGACATCTTGTGCAGGTAGCCGACGTTGAAGCCACTCAGGCTGGCCACCGCCGAGCGCGAGGCCCCGGCCAGCGAGAACAGGCCCGGCACCCCGCCGGACGCCAGGCTGGTGCCCGCGGCCACGATGTTGTTCGTGCCGGTGGCCGCGGCCCACTGGAAGCCGGCTTCGGCCAGCTTGTTCTCGTTGACCTCGACGATCATCGCCTCGATGTAGATCTGGGCGCGCCGGCCGTCGAGCTGGTCGATGACCGCGCGCAGCTGGCGATACAGCGCATCGGTGGCGGTGATGATCAGCGAGTTGGTGCTCGGGTCGGCCTGGATGAAGCCGCCCGTGGACGGCTGCGCCGAGGCGGCGACCGGAGAGGTCGACTGCGCCGACGCCCCCCCCGTGGCGCCCCCGGTGCCCAGCGAGCTCATGCCCGTCTGCATGGCCGAGGTGCCGGTCACGGGAGTGCCGCCGCCCGAGGGCGAGCCCGCGCCCCCCAGGGTGCCACTGCTGCCCCCGCTGCCGCCGCCGGGGAAGGAGGCCCGCAGCACCTGGGCCAGCTTCACGGCATCGGCGTTGCGCAGGTAGACGACGTGAATGCCACTGCCTCCCAGGCCGCTCGTGCCCGGCCGATCCAGGCGCTGGATCAGGTTGCGCACCAGGGCCATGCGGGCCGCGTTCGGCGCGCGTACCATCAACGTGTTGGTCCGGACATCGGCCATCACGAGCGTGCTCTGCCCGCCGGCCGCCCCGCCCGCCGCCGCACCGCCGCCCGCACTGTTGTCGGCCAGCTTCTGCACCACCGGCGCCAGGTCGGAGGCGATGGCGTACTGCAGCGGCATGGCCTCCATGTCGGTGGCCTGCGGCACATCGAGCGCAGCAATCATCTGCCCGATGCGCTTGAGGTTGTCGGCGTAATCGGTGATGACAAGGGTGTTCGACCCCGGGTTGGCATTGATGGTGTTGTTCGGACTGATCAACGGCCGCAGCACCGCGACCAGGTTGTTCGCGTTCTCGTACTGGATGCGGAAGATCTGCGTCAGCACCTGGTCGCCCTGACGCTTCACGGCACCAACGTCGACCGTGCCGGTCTGAAGCTTCGCCTCGGCCTCGGGCACCACCTTGAGCAGGCCCTGGACCTCGACCACGGCAAAGCCCTGCCCGCGCAGCGCCGCCAGGAAATTCAGATAGGCCTCACGGGGCGTCAGCGGCTGCTCGCTGTACAGCGTGATCGTGCCCTTGACCCGGGGGTCGACCATGATCTGGCGCTCGGTGATGGCCGCCATGGCGCGGGCCACCCCTTCGATCTCCGCGTTGACGAAGTTCAGCGTGACCGACGGCACTGCCTTCTTCGCCGCCGGCGGGGTGACGGCATGGGCATATCCGATCGGGGCCAGTCCGCCAGGGCCGAGGCCGACGGCGAGCGCCGTGACCAGCGCTGTCGCACGGGGACGAATCAGCAGGTGGGGTTTCTTCATGCCTTATCCGATCGAAATGACAGACCGGTCGCCTTCGCGCCGACCGATGATGTTCAACAAGTTGTCCAGCGCGCCCTGTTCGGCGGGCGTGGCCCGCGCCTCGCCCCGGAAACGCAGGCCGCCCGGACCGCTGCTGCCCTCGCCGGACAGCAGCAGGGCACCGTCCAGCGTCGTCAGCCGCAGTTGCAGCTGTCCCTGGGCATCGCCGGCCACATCGAGCCGGTACGAGCCAAGCCGCGTGAGGGTCGTCACGCGCGACGAGACGTTGTCCAGCGAGACCGCGGCCATCCCGTCGATGCGCGCGCGCCCCTGCACCCACTCCAGCGTCAGGGACCGGGTCTCGAGGCGCAGCACGCCGCCCAGGGCCAGGGTGTTCCACGGCGTGCCCAGGCCACTGAGCCACGCGGCCGGCCAGTGACCGACGGCGCCGCCATCGCGCGGGGCCATCGTGCCCCCGTCGTCCATCAGCACCTGCGCTTGCACGCGCCCCCAGCCCGGACGGATCTGCACCAGCACGGGGGTGGGCATGCAGCAGTCCTGCTGCAGCCGCAGCTGCAGCCCCCGCAGCGTGGGACGCAAGGTCCAGTTCAAGCGCCCCGGCAATGCCCGGGCATCGCGGCTTCCGAGGCCCCCCGTCAGCACCGCCACAGCCTCACCGCGCCACACCGTGCCCCGGGCATCGGCCAGCAGCAACCGGCCTTCGGTGGCCCCGTTCACCATCCGGGCGAGCCACGGTGCGGGAGCGAACACAGACAGGCCCAGCAACAGACCGAGCGCCGCGCCCCACCAACCCCACAGACGCCCCGCCTTGCGCATCTTCTCCCAGCGCGCGACCTCCAGCGTGGACTCCATCCAGCGCGTGGTGAGCGCGCTCGTGCCCTTGAACCGGGAGGGGGGGCGGCGGGTGGACGACAACCAGGCCATGGGGCGTCCTTCAGCGCGCACTCGGGCCGGGCGCCAGGCCCACCACGACATTGCCGGCGTACGCGCCGGGCGCAGTCTGCGTCAGGGTGGCCTCCAAGGGGCGCACCCGGGCCCCTGCCCGGGCCAGGACATGGCCAACGGCGCAACCGATTCCGCCCGCGCCGACAACGTGAAACGCATCCATGCCGCAGTCTCCCGAGCGAGGCTCAGCGCTTCAGATACTCCTTGAGATAGCCCTCGAACTGCTGCCGGTGCCCCTCCTCGT
>JAJUHM010000316.1 GCA_029279925.1 Aquabacterium olei | reverse complement strand
CATGCCACGCCAGCTCTTCGTCACCACCGCGCTGCCCTACGCCAACGGCCACTTCCACATCGGCCACATCATGGAGTACATCCAGGCCGACATCTGGGTGCGGTTCCAGCGCATGCAGGGCCACCAGGTGCACTTCGTGGGCGCCGATGACGCCCATGGCGCCCCCATCATGATCGCGGCGCAGAAGGTCGGCAAGACCCCGCAGCAGTTCGTGGCCGACATCGCCGCCGGCCGCAAGCCGTATCTGGACGGCTTTCACATCAGCTTCGACCACTGGTCGTCGACGGACAGCCCGGAGAACCACGAGCTGGCGCAGAGCATCTACCTGGCCCTGAAGGACCAGGGCCTGATCGACGTGCGTCCTGTTCAGCAGTTCTTCGACCCCGAAAAGGGCATGTTCCTGGCCGACCGCTTCATCAAGGGCGAGTGCCCGAAGTGCGCGGCCAAGGACCAGTACGGTGATTCTTGCGAGGTGTGCGGCGCCGTGTACGCGCCCACCGAACTGAAGAACCCGTACTCGGCGCTGTCGGGCGCCACACCGGTGCTCAAGACCTCGGACCACTACTTCTTCAAGCTGTCCGACCCGCGCTGCCTGAACTTCCTGCAGGAGTGGACGCAGGACGGGAAGCTGCAGCCGGCCGTCAGCAAGAAGATCAAGGAGTGGTTCACCAAGGACGAGAACGGCGAGGGTGGCCTGGGCGACTGGGACATCAGCCGCGACGCGCCTTACTTCGGCATCGAGATCCCTGGGGCACCGGGCAAGTACTTCTATGTGTGGCTGGACGCGCCGATCGGCTACCTGGCGTCGCTCAAGAGCTACTTTGCGGCCGGTGGCCCGAAGGCCAAGTACGGTGAGGCCCGCTCGTTCGACGAGTTCATGGCCGACCCGGCCGTGGAGCAGGTGCACTTCATCGGCAAGGACATCACCTACTTCCACACCCTGTTCTGGCCCGCGATGCTGCAGTTCAGCGGGCGCAAGCTGCCGAACCAGGTCAACGTGCACGGCTTCATGACCGTGAACAACGGCGAGAAGATGTCTAAGAGCCGTGGCACCGGCCTCGACCCGCTCAAGTACCTGAGCATCGGCATGAACCCCGAATGGCTGCGCTACTACATCGCCGCCAAGCTCAATGCGAACGTCGAAGACATCGACTTCAACAAGGACGACTTCATGGCCCGGGTCAACTCCGACCTGATCGGCAAGTTCGTCAACATCGCCAGCCGGGCCGCAGGCTTCATCGCCAAGCGCTTTGAAGGCAAGCTGACCGCGTCGCTGGGCGACGATGGCAAGCAGCTGCTGGCCACGCTGCAGGCGGGTCGCGCCAGCATCGTCGAGCAGTACGAAGCCCGCGAGCTGGGCAAGGTTCTGCGCGAGATCATGCTGCTGGCCGACCGCGTGAACGAGTACGTCGACGCCAACAAGCCCTGGGAGCTGGCCAAGCAGGAGGGCATGGACGCCCGCCTGCAGGAGGTCTGCACCGTGTGCATCGAGGCCTTCCGCCTGCTGAGCATCTACCTCAAGCCTGTGCTGCCTGCCGTGGCCGCCAACGTGGAAGCCTTCCTGAAGGTCGAGCCGCTGACGTTTGCCAGCGCCGAACAGCTGCTGGGTGCGCACACCATCGGCGCCTACCAGCACCTGATGCAGCGCGTGGACGTGAAGATGCTCGACGCCCTGTTCGAGCCGCCGCCGGCGCCGGTGGTCGAGTTGCCCAAGCCCGGTGGCGAAGACATTGCCCCCACCATCACCATCGACGACTTCGTCAAGGTGGACCTGCGCATTGCGAAGATCGTCAACGCCGAGCAGGTGGAAGGCAGCACCAAGCTGCTGCGCCTGACGCTGGACGTGGGCGAGGGCCGCCACCGCAACGTGTTCAGCGGCATCAAGGAGGCCTACCAGCCCGAGCAGCTGATCGGCAAGCTCACCGTGCTGGTGGCCAACCTGGCGCCGCGCAAGATGAAGTTCGGTGTGAGCGAAGGCATGGTGCTGGCCGCGTCGCACGCTGACGAGAAGGCCAACCCCGGGGTGTATGTGCTCGAGCCTTTCCCGGGCGCCGAGCCCGGGATGCGGATTCGCTGAACAGGCGAGCCCCTGCTCCGGGGGCAGGGCCCTTACTTGCCCTGGTACTCCAGCGACGAGTGATGGACGACGACGCGCAGTGCGCCGGCGTCGTCCTTGACGAACTTCCAGGTCTTGTCCACCGTCGTGACCTTGCCGTCCTTGCCGGTGAAGTGCACCTTGCCCATCGTGGTCGCGCTGTCGCCAGCGATGAAGATGGCGGCGTTGGCGATGTCACACTTCTTCCAGCCCTTCAGGGCGAAGCCGGTGTCCTGCGGGAAAGCGGGGTTGCCGCCCACGAAGTAGGACAGCGCGCCCTCTCGCGTGGTGCGGAAGGTCTGCGGGTTCACGGTGAGCGTGGGCTTGAAGAGCACGGCTCCGAGCTGATACCCATAGGCGGCGTCGATGACTTTCTCGGCCAGTGCCTTGGCTGCGGCATGCCCGCTCTGTTCGTAGGTGGCGCTGATGTCCACCAGGGCCTTGCACCAGCCTTCCTGGGCAGCCAGCACCTCACGCTCGGAAATGGCCTGGTTCACGACCACGCTCTTGGCGATGGCGTGGTGGGCAAAAAGCGCGAGTGCTGCAGACCCGACGAGATACCTGTACTTCATGTGTGGCTCCTTTTGTTCGGCAAAGAAGGAGGCACATCATCGCGGACGTCAGGGCCCGGCAGCAGGGCGATCCAGGGGCGTCAGCTCCCTTACCGAAGGGGGCCGTGCCCCCCTCCAGGGATAGGTTTTCAGGCGCTTTGCCCGACCAGGATGTCGAGCAGGTCCAGCTGCAGCAAGCTGGTGCGGGGTGCCCGGGCCAGCGCCACGGCTTCGGCCGTCGAGGCCGGGTGCCGCAGCGCCGTCAGCAGGCGGGTGACCTCCACCGTGGTCGCGGCGGGCAGGCCCATCCACCGGATGCGCCTCAGGCCCACCGCCGCCGCCCGCAGCCAGGGGCGGAGATCCTCATGCGGGTCGCCCTGGGCCACCTCGCTGAGGTTCAGGTTGATCTGCTCGAGCGCGGCATTCCGGGCGGCCTGCCGCTGTGCATCCGGCGACAGCGGGCTCCCGCCTTCCGGCCTGGGGCTGCGCCGGCGCACCGGGGGGGCAGGGCTCGGGCCCCCCTGCTGGGCCTCGCGGGCCAGCTGGTCGCCTCGATGGGCCTTGGTCTGTCCATCGAGCCACAGGCCATGGCGCTGGACCCACGGCCTGGCCGCGTGCAGCACCGCCTGAGGTGCCCCGGTGATCAGCTCGATCTCCAGTTCGCACACCGGCCGTCGCAGATCACCCGCTTCGATCCAGCCTTCGTCCAGGGCCCACTCCACGGTACCGAGGACCGTGCCGTGGTCGGTCCGGACCTCGCTGCGGGCCCGCTGGCGGCGAATGTCCGTCCTGTAGAGCGCCTGCAGCCCGGTATGTGCGCCGTGCGGGTCGCTGCCCGGGGTCCAGTCCAGGTCGCGCATCAACGCGGCCCGGGCTTCGCCTTCGTGCAGGGCCAGATCGGGCCAGGGCGGGGCATGGTCAGAGGGGGCGGGCACGGGGCGGTTGTCTTCCAGTCGGGTCATCGCGTGGACGCCGGCAGCCTTGAGGGTCTGCACCCGTTCGTCGTCCTCGCGGCGCACGCGCAGGGCCGCGCGGGCGCGGGCCAGGCGGCGGTCGGGGGTGTCGAAGTAGGCTGCCTGCAGCACCTGGGCGGGGGCGGTGCCGCCCGGCAGTGCGGCCACCTCGGCGCGCACGGCCGCCAGCGCATCGGCCGGGATCTGGAACTTGAGCTCGATTTCCTGCATTTGCGCATTGTGTCGCCGTGACGCAGCCAGCACGCCGTTCGCCCGATAAAATGGCGGGTTGCCCCACGTGTTCAATCCCCTGGAGTCGTCCATGCCGCTTTTCTGGAAACCCTACAAGTCCGACGCGACGCAGTTCATCGACAGCCTCAAGCAGCGTGATCCCCAGCTGGAAGCCCGTCAGCGTGAGGGCCGTGCCCTGCTGTGGGACAAGGCCATCGACCGCGAGGCCCAGCAAGACTGGCGCGAGGCCCGCGTGCCGCAAAAGCCCTACGTCTACCAGACCAAGGCCTGAGCCCCGGTCTGATCCTGTAGCGCCCGCAAGCGACTGGTCGTGGACCCGGACACCGTCACCGCCGACGACAAGGGCGCCACCTTGCCCCCGCTGGACGAGCAGGGGCTTCCGGACGTCGTCGACCACGTCGCGGTGGCGCGCCTGTACGGCGAGCCGTTGTTCGCGCTGCCGCAGGACCTGTACATCCCGCCGGACGCGCTGGAGATCTTCCTCGAGGCCTTCGAGGGCCCGCTGGACCTGCTGCTCTATCTGATCCGCAAGCAGAACTTCAACATCCTCGACATCCCGATGGCCGACGTGACGCGCCAGTATCTG
>JAJUHM010000315.1 GCA_029279925.1 Aquabacterium olei | reverse complement strand
TCCGCGACCGCGAGACCATGACGGCGGCGTTGTCCTATGCGCTGTCGGGTCACCTGGTGGTGTCCACCCTGCACGCCAACAACAGCTACCACGCACTGGGCCGGATCCTGTCGTTCTACACGCCTGAAGCCCGCCCCACACTGCTCAGCGACCTGGCCTCGGGGCTCAAGGCCATCGTGTCCCAACGGTTGCTGCGCGCGACGGCCGGCGGCCGCATCCCGGCGGTCGAAGTGCTGCTCAACACCCAACTGGTGTCGGAGATGATCGAACGCGGCGACTTCACCGGCGTGAAGGAAGCGATCGAGAAGTCCATGTCCGAAGGCTCGCAGAGCTTCGAGCAGGACATCGCGCGCCTCATTGGCGAAGGCCTGGTCACGCGTGATGAAGGGCTCGCCAACGCCGACTCCCCCACCAACCTCATGTGGCGGCTGGCGAACGATTCAGCCACCCGGAGCAAGCTGGCCCCGCCCACCGACGAGCCGGACGATGGCCCGTCCTTTACCGAGATCACCCTGGACGCCTGAGCCCGCGGGCCCGTGCCCGCCCGTGTCTGCGTTCTTCACCGCTGCCGCCCCATGACCCCTACCGTGCGCCTCGTGGAGGCGCTGATTGCCCGCCCCTCCGTCACCCCTCGCGATGAAGGCTGTCAGGCCGTGATGACCGAGCGGCTGCAGGCCATCGGCTTCGAATGCCATACCCTCACCTTCGGTCCGGACGACGCGCCCGTCACCAACCTCTGGGCCATCCGCCGGGGCCGAGGCCACGCCGCCGGTGCGCCCACCCTGGTCTTTGCCGGCCACACCGACGTCGTGCCCACCGGCCCGCTCGACCAGTGGCGCAGCCCGCCCTTCGTGCCCACCTACCGCGACGGTCTGCTCTACGGCCGTGGCGCGGCCGACATGAAGACCTCGCTGGCCGCCATGGTCGTGGCCACGGAATCGTTCGTGGCTGCCCACCCGGATCACGCTGGCAGCGTCGCCTTTCTCATCACCAGTGACGAAGAAGGTCCGTCGGTCGACGGCACCGTCAAGGTCTGCGAGTGGCTGAAGGCACGCGGTGAGCGGCTGGATGCCTGCATCGTCGGCGAGCCCACCTCGGTGCGCGCGCTGGGCGACATGATCAAGAACGGCCGCCGCGGTTCGCTGTCGGGCAAGCTGCGCATCCAGGGCGTGCAGGGCCACATCGCCTACCCGCACCTGGCGAAGAACCCCATTCACCTGGCGGCCCCGGCCCTCGCCGAGCTCACCGCCATCGTCTGGGACAAGGGCAACGACCACTTCCCCCCCACCAGCTGGCAGATGTCCAACATCCACGCCGGCACGGGCGCGAACAACGTGATCCCGGGCGAGCTGGTCATCGACTTCAACTTCCGCTTCTCGACCGAGTCCACGCCCGAATCGTTGAAGGAACGCCTGACCGCGGTGCTCGATCGCCACGGCCTGACGTACCACATCGACTGGGCCCTCAGCGGCCGCCCCTTCCTCACCCGCAAGGGCCCGCTGGTGGAAGCCATCTCGGGCGCCATCCGCGAGGTCACCGGCATCGAGACCGAGCTGTCCACCAGCGGCGGCACCTCGGATGGCCGCTTCATCGCCCAGATCTGCCCGCAGGTGGTCGAGTTCGGCCCGCTGAACGCCAGCATCCACAAGATCGACGAGCACGTCGCCGTGGCCGACATCGAGCCGCTGAAGGACATCTACCTGAAGACGCTGGAAAGGCTCGTGGCGTGAGCGCGCCGCTGACCGTCATCGCGCTGATCGAGCAGGCCGCAGCGCAACTCGATCAAGCCGGCGTGGCCTACGGGCACGGCACCACCAACAGCTTCGACGAGGCCGCGTGGCTGGTGCTGTGGCGCCTGGGCCTGCCCCTCGACAGCCTGGACGACGTGGCCGACCGCTCCGTCAGCCCCGAGGAACAGGCCGCCGTGGATGCGCTCGTCAAGCAGCGCATCGCCACCCGCAAGCCGGCCGCCTACCTGACCCGGCAGGCGTGGCTGCAAGGCGTGCCGTTCTATGTGGACGAACGCGTCATCGTGCCGCGCTCCTTCATCGCCGAAGTGCTGGCCGACGGCAGCATCGACGCCTGGCTCAGCGACCGCACCCACCGGGTGCTCGACCTGTGCACCGGCAACGGCAGCCTGGCGGTGCTCGCCGCCATGGCCTATCCGGACGTGACCGTCGACGGCGCCGACATCAGCGAAGACGCGCTGGCCGTGGCCCGCATCAACGTCGAGCAGCACGGCCTGCAGGACCGCATCACGTTGCTGCACAGCGACGGGCTGTCCAGCGTGCGGGGCCCCTACGACCTCATCCTCTGCAACCCGCCCTACGTCAACGCCGAATCGATGAAGGCGCTGCCGGCCGAGTACCGCGCCGAGCCCGAACTGGCCCTGGCTTCGGGTGAGGACGGCATGGACTTCACGCGGGCGCTCTTTGCCGCACTGCGCGCGGATCCGGATCGCTACCTGGGCGAAGACGCCGTGATCGTGCTCGAGATCGGCAACGAACGCCCGAACTTCGAACGCGCCTTTCCTGACCTGGCCGTCACCTGGTTGCCCACCACGTCCGGCGACGACCAGCTGCTGCTGGTGACCCGCGACGCGCTGCTGCTCGATACCCACGCCCCCGAAGGCGCCCCGCTCTCATCATGATCGTCCTGAAGAACGTCTCCCTGCTGCGAGGCGTCAAGCCCGTGCTGGACCAGGCCAGCGCCACCATCCACCCCGGCGAGAAGGTCGGCCTCATCGGCCGCAACGGCGCGGGCAAGTCCTCGCTGTTCTCGCTGCTGGCCGGGCGCCTGCACCCCGACGCCGGCGACGTCGAGATCCCGCCCAGCTGGCTGCAGCCCGGCGGCATGGCCGAGGTCGCGCAGAACATGCCCGAAACCGACGAGCAGGCCACCGAATTCGTGCTGCAAGGCGACGGACGCCTGATGGCGGCCCGTCAGGCGCTGGCCGAGGCCGAAGCCAGCGGCGACGGCCACGCCATGGCCGAAGCCCACGCGGCCCTGGCCGAAGCCGGTCACTTCGACGCGCCAGCGCGGGCGCAGGCCCTGCTTCTCGGCCTGGGCTTCCAGCTTGCGCAGACCACCGCCCCGGTCAACAGCTTCTCGGGCGGCTGGCGGATGCGCCTGCAACTGGCCCGTGCGCTGATGTGCCCCGCGCGGCTCCTGCTGCTCGACGAACCCACCAACCACCTCGACCTCGACGCGCTGGTGTGGCTGGAAGGCTGGCTGCAACGCTACGAAGGCACGCTGATCATCATCAGCCACGACCGCGAGTTCCTCGACGCCATCACCCGCGTCACGCTGCACCTGGAAGACGGCAAGCTCACCCGCTACACCGGCGGCTACACCGCCTTCGAGGCCATGCGGGCTGAACGGCTCACGCAGCACCAGGCCGCCTTCGAGAAACAGCAGGAGCGCATCGCCCACCTGCAGAAGTTCATCGACCGCTTCAAGGCCAAGGCCACCAAGGCGCGCCAGGCACAGAGCCGCGTCAAGGCGCTGGAGCGCATGGAGAAGCTCGCGCCCGTGCTCACGGCCAGCGACTTCGAGTTCGAGTTCCCGGCGCCCGCCAGCCTGCCCAACCCCATGCTGGTCATGAAGGACCTGGCATGTGGTTATCCGCAGGAAGGCGACGCGCCGCTGACCATCGTGCGCGGCGTGAACCGCTCGGTGTTGCCGGCCCAGCGCATCGGCATCCTGGGGGCCAACGGCCAGGGCAAATCCACGCTGGTCAAGACGCTGGCCCACATGCTGCAGCCGGTGGGCGGCACTGTCACCGAGGGCAAAGGCCTGAGCATCGGCTACTTCGCGCAGCAGGAACTCGACGTGCTGCGTCCCGACGAAGGCCCGCTTGCCCACATGATCCGGCTGGCCAAGCAGGTCAGCCCGCAGGCGCGCGAGCAGGAACTGCGCGACTTCCTGGGCCGCTTCCGCTTCACGGGCGACATGGTGATGCAACCCGTCGGCCAGTTCAGCGGCGGCGAGAAGGCCCGGCTGGTGCTGGCCCTGGTGGTCTGGCAGCGCCCCAACCTGCTGCTGCTCGACGAACCCACCAACCACCTCGACCTCACCACCCGCGAGGCGCTCAGCATCGCGCTCAACGAGTTCGAAGGCACGGTGATGCTGGTCAGCCACGACCGCGCCCTGCTGCGCGAGGTGTGCGACGAGTTCTGGCTCGTGACACGGGGCGGCGTGAGCACCTTCGATGGCGATCTGGACGATTACCAGCGCTGGCTGCAGGAGCAGGCGCGCGAAGTAGCCCTCGCCGCGCGGGCAGCCCGAGACGCAGAGAAAGCCTCGGCCACACAGGCCACCGACGGTGCCAACACGGCCGGCAACCGCAAGGATGACCGCAAGGCCGCCGCCCAGGCCCGCCAGCGACTGGCCGAGCAGGCCAAGCCGCTCAAGGCCGAGCTGAAGAAGGTGGACGAGCGGATGGCCGCGGCCAACGCCGAGC
>JAJUHM010000314.1 GCA_029279925.1 Aquabacterium olei | reverse complement strand
GGTGCCGCCTCCGCCGCCCGCTCCCCTGGTGGCGCCGCCGGAGCCCGAACCGGTGCCCGAGAAGCCACCCGAGATCGTGACCCGGCAGAAGAAGGAGCCGCCTCCCAAGGAGCCCAAGCGCCGGGAGCCCAAGGAGGTGTTCGAGGACGTGAAGCCCCCGAAGGTGAAGAAGCCCGAGCCCAAACCGGAACCCAAGCCGAAGGTGGAGGTACGCCCCGAGCCCAAGGTGGACCCGAAGGCCGAGGCCCGTGCCAAGGCTGCGGCGGCCGCCGAAGCCAAGGCCCGTGCCGAGGCCGACGCCAAGGCGGAAGCCCGGGCCGCCGCCGACCGCGAGGCCCAGCGCAAGGCGCACCTGGCGCGGATGATGGGCGAGCTGGGCGGCAGTTCGCTGGGCACATCGGCCCGCAGTGCCGGGCCCAGCGCGTCGTATGCCGGGCGCATCAAGGCGCGCATCAAGCCCAACATCGTCTTCACGGACAATGTGGCGGGCAACCCGTCCGCTCTGGTGGAGGTGCGCTGCGCGCCGGATGGGCGCATCATCTCGCGCAAGCTGCTGGAGTCGTCCGGTCTGCCGGCCTGGGACGAGGCGGTGCTGCGTGCGGTGGACCGCACCGAGGTGTTGCCCCTCGACGAGAATGGCCGGGTGCCGAGCCCGCTGCAGATCGAATTCCGTCCCAAGGACTTCTGATCGCGGGGCAGCGGGCAGGCTGCTTGCCGGTGCCTGCATTGCGTGCCGGCAAAAGGCGTGCAATATCACCTTTATTGGCGGTTTCGTGCCCGCGTTCGTTTCATAGCATGGCAATCATCCGGTGGTGGCCGTTCCTGAGCCCCGGAGACGAGGAGAAGCATGTCCGAGAAGCCCCTGCCCCCCCTGAACTGGCCTGCCGATGCCGGGGCGGAGCCTGGGCCGGTGCTGCGTCTGGTGGACGAGCCGGAGGAGCCCGCGCCGTTTTCGCCAGAGGAGGACGTGCATGCCTTCCGGTGGCCCACGCCGCCGTTTGCCAGCTACCCCAAGGCGCGAACCCAGCTCGACCACGAGCCCTGTGAAATCGTCGGCCTCAACGGCCGGGTGATGCAGGGGCGGCTGATCTTCTTCGTGCCGCAGGAGCAGGTGGCCCACGTCCAGGTGCCCCCGTCGCGCACCACGATGACGCTGCGCTTCAACCAGTTCCGCGCATTGCAGCTCACCCGTGCGCTCGAGCCGGACTCCGATCTGTCGCTGCACCCCGATCATGCCGAGGTCATCGACGTCCGTCCCAGCATCGAGTACCGGCTGCAGTGGCGCAATGGCGATGTGACCGAAGGCCGCACCATCGGCCATGCCGAAACCGAGTTCGGCATCTTCCTGTTTCCGCCGCTGGACGAGCACGGCCGCGTGTCGCGCCTGTTCGTGCCCCTTGACGCGCTTGCCCGCGTGGAGTTCGGCCCGCGCATCGGCGAGGCCCTGGTCGCAACGCACGCGCTGACGCCCGAACAGGTCACGCAGGCGGTCGAAGTGCAGGCCAACCTGCGCAGCCAGAAGCTCGGTGACATCCTGTTGACCCAGCAGGTCGTCACGCCCGAGCAGCTGCTGGAGGCCATCGACCGCCAGAGCCGCATGCCCATGGTGCGCATCGGCGAGGCGCTGATTGCCATGAACCTCATCACCGAGGCCCAGCTTGCCGAGGCGCTGGAGCAGCAGAAGCGCGACCGGTCCGTGCCCCTGGGTGAACTGCTGGTGCGGCTCAACATGGTGTCGCGCCAGGACCTGGTGACGGCGCTGGCCCGCAAGATGGGCTACCCGCTGGTGGACCTCGATCGCTTCCCGGCCGAGATCGAGGCCATCACCAAGGTGCCCTTCAACGTCGCGTCGCGGCTGCTGGTCGCGCCGCTGCTGCTGCGCGAAGGCACGCTGATCGTCGCGGTGGAAGACCCGAGCAAGCGCCTGACCCTGTCCGAGCTCGAGTTCATCACCCAGTGCAAGATCGTGCCGGTGCTGGCGCAGGCCAGCCAGCTCGAGTGGGCCATCAAGGATTCGTACGCCCGCCTCGGGGCCGACGTGTCGAACATGCAGATCGGCCGGCTCAGCACCGAACCGGCACCGCTGGACCTGGTCGACATGGACTCCGGCAAGCTGGTCGAGAACCTCGAGCGCGAGGAGCTGGAGCGCCACAACTTCGAGGACGACCGGCCCATCGAGCAAAGCGACAACTCGCTGGTGCGTCTGATCAACACCATGATCATCGAGGCGTGCAACCAGGGCGTCTCCGACATCCACATCGAGAGCTACCCCGGCCGCGAGAAGATCAAGATCCGCTTCCGCCGCGACGGCGTGCTGGTGCCCTATCTGGAGTTGCCGCACACCTACCGCAACGCCATCGTGGCGCGCATCAAGATCATGTGCGACCTCGACATCTCCGAGAAGCGCAAGCCGCAGGACGGCAAGATCAATTTCCAGAAGTTTGTTCCGCAGTACCGGATCGAGTTGCGTGTGGCCTCCATCCCCACGAACAACGGGCTGGAAGACATCGTGATGCGGATCCTGTCGTCCGCCAAGCCGCTGCCGCTGGACAAGATCGGCCTGAGCCCCTGGAACCTCGAGAAGCTGAAGGAGGCCATGGAGCGCCCCTACGGCATGATCCTGTGCGTGGGCCCCACCGGCTCCGGCAAGACCACGACCCTGCATTCGGCGCTGAGCTTCATCAACGTGCCGGAACGCAAGATCTGGACGGCCGAGGACCCGGTTGAAATCACCCAGCCCGGCCTGCGACAGGTTCAGGTCAACCCCAAGATCGACTGGACGTTCGCCAAGGCGCTGCGGGCCTTCCTGCGGGCCGACCCTGACGTCATCATGGTGGGTGAAATGCGCGACACCGAAACGGCGTCGATGGGCATCGAAGCCTCGCTGACGGGCCACCTGGTGCTCTCGACGCTGCACACGAACAGTGCGCCGGAAACCGTCACCCGCCTCCTCGACATGGGCATGGACCCCTTCAACTTTGCCGATTCGCTGCTGGTGGTGGTGGCCCAGCGGCTCGTGCGCCGCCTGTGCAACGATTGCAAGGTGGCCGAGCCGGCACCGCACGACTGGCTGGAGGAGCTTCTTGCCGATTACCGGCATGTCGCACCAGAGGGATTGGCAGCGCTGACGGTGGACCGCGTCCTGTTCGACTGGCGCACGCGCTTCGGCCAGGACGGCACGCTGATGCGTTACACCTGCAAGGGGTGCCCGACCTGTAACCACACCGGCTACAAGGGCCGCGCGGGCCTCCATGAACTGATGGTGGTGACCCGAGAACTGCGCCGGATGATCCAGACCGGCGCCCGGGCCGAAGAATTGCAACACCAGGCCATGCGCGATGGCATGCGTATCCTGCGTCAGGACGGCATCGAGAAGGTGCTGGCCGGGATCACGAGCATGGAAGAGGTCCGCGCAACGAGCAACACCTGATGTGCGCGGTCGACACGCGAAAGCGGGTCTTGTTGTTGACGGGCCGCACGCAGGTCTGGAAAAAGGTGCAAGATAGGCATCAACGAAGCCGTCAGGCTGAGCAGTGAAAACCGGTCTTCTCCGGTGATCGCAGTCCGGCGGTTTCCTCGATCTTTGGTGTGAAGGCGATGCTTGTGTGGTCGCGCCGGGTTCACCAGACGGGTAGACCGGCAGATCACGAACGCATCGATGGCGTCAGTCGATGATTCGGAGGTCTGTATGGACGTGATCAGCAACTTCGCCGCGCGATACGAGCGCACCCGCGAAGAGGAGTACACCCTCGAGGAGTACCTCGAGATCTGCAAACGCGACAAATCGGCCTACGCCACCGCCGCCGAGCGCATGCTCCAGGCCATCGGTGAGCCGCAGATGATCGACACGCGCAATGACCCGCGTCTGTCGCGCATCTTCACGAACAAGGTCATCAAGATCTACCCGGCCTTCGAAGAGTTCTACGGCATGGAGGATGCGATCGAGCAGGTCGTCTCCTATTTCCGCCACGCTGCGCAAGGCCTCGAAGAAAAGAAGCAGATCCTGTACTTGCTGGGCCCGGTGGGGGGCGGCAAGTCGTCGATCGCCGAGCGCCTGAAGCTGCTGGCCGAGAAGGTGCCGTTCTACGCGATCAAGGATTCGCCGGTGCATGAATCGCCGCTTGGGCTCTTCGACCCGGAGGAGGACGGCGCCATCCTGGAAGAGGACTACGGCATCCCCCGCCGTTACCTCGCCAGCATCATGAGCCCGTGGGCGGTCAAGCGCCTGCACGAGTTCGGTGGCGACATCACGAAGTTCCGCGTGGTGAAGCTCAACCCTTCAGTGCTGCGCCAGGTCGCGGTCGCCAAGACCGAGCCCGGCGACGAGAACAACCAGGACATCTCTTCCCTGGTCGGCAAGATCGACATCCGCAAGCTCGAGCAGTACTCGCAGGACGACCCCGACGCCTACAGCTACTCCGGCGGGCTGTGCCTGGCCAACCGCGGCTTGCTCGAGTTCGTCGAGATG
>JAJUHM010000313.1 GCA_029279925.1 Aquabacterium olei | reverse complement strand
CGCCGCGAAGAAGGTCATGGATGCCGGCGGGCTCGTCAGCGAAGACATCATCATCGGCCTGGTGAAGGAACGCCTCGCGCAGCCCGACTGCGCCAAGGGCTTCCTCTTCGACGGCTTCCCGCGCACCATCCCGCAGGCCGAGGCGATGAAGGCCGCCGGCGTGCCGATCGACTACGTGGTCGAGATCGACGTCGCCGACGAGGAAATCATCAAGCGCATGTCCGGCCGCCGCGTGCACGTGGCTTCCGGCCGCACCTACCACGTCGTGTTCAACCCGCCCAAGGTGGCCGGCAAGGACGACGTGACCGGTGAAGACCTCATCCAGCGCGACGACGACAAGGAAGAAACGGTGCGCAAGCGCCTGGACGTCTACCACCAGCAGACCCGTCCGCTCGTGGATTACTACAGCCAGTGGGCCGCCACGGGCGACACCGTGGCCCCGCAGTACCGCAAGATCAGCGGGGTCGGCTCGGTGGACGACATCACCAGTCGCGCTGTCGAGGCCCTGAGCCGCTAAACTGGCCGTCGGCCTTCTGGCCGCGCCTGCCTCCGGCCCCGTCGCCTGGCGCGTCGGGGCTTTTGCTTTTGAGCACCGAATTTTCAGCCCGTGATCCCGCCGTCATTCATTCAGGATCTGCTCGCCCGCACCGACGTCGCCGACGTCGTGGGCCGCTACGTGACCCTGAAGAAGGCCGGCATCAACTTCAAGGGGCTTTGTCCCTTTCACGGCGAGAAAACCCCCAGCTTCATCGTCAGCCCCACCCGGCAGACCTACCACTGCTTCGGGTGCGGCGTCCACGGAAACGCGCTCGGCTTCTTGATGGAGTACGGGGGCCTGGGTTTTGTCGACGCCGTCAAGGACCTGGCGCAGATGCAGGGCATGCCAGTGCCCGAAGAGAACATCCGCCCGGAAGAGCGAGAGCGTCAACGCCAAGCCCGTGAAAAGCAGGCCACCCTGACCGATGTGCTGGCGCGCGCAGCCCAGCACTGGAAGCAGGAGCTGAAAAAGTCACCTCGTGCGGTGCAATACCTCAAAGGGCGCGGCCTGACCGGCGAGATCGCTGCACGCTTCGCGCTGGGCTACGCGCCCGAACGCTGGCAGGGGCTGGCGAGCGCCTTCCCGAAATACGATGATCCCCTGCTGGTGGAGTCGGGTCTGGTCATCACACCAGATCCCCAGCCGGGCTAGACCGAAGGCAAGCGCTACGACCGCTTCCGCGATCGGATCATGTTCCCGATCCGCAACCCGCAAGGGCAGGTGATCGGCTTTGGTGGCCGGGTGCTAGACAAAGGTGAGCCCAAGTACCTCAACTCGCCGGAAACCCCCGTCTTCGTTAAGGGGCGTGAGCTTTACGGCCTGTTCGAAGCCCGCGCGGCGCTGCGCAACAAGGGCTACGCCATCGTCACCGAAGGCTACATGGACGTCGTCGCGCTGGCGCAGTGGGGCTTCGGCAATGCCGTGGCCACGCTGGGCACCGCCTGCACGGCCGAGCACGCGCAGAAACTCTTCCGCTTCACCGACCAGGTGGTCTTCAGCTTCGACGGCGATGCGGCCGGGCGCCGGGCCGCCGGTCGGGCCCTCGAGGCCACCCTGCCCTATGCGACCGACACGCGTCGCATCAGCTTTCTGTTTCTGCCCGCCGAGCACGACCCGGACAGCTACATCCGTGCACACGGGCCTGACGCGTTCGAAGCCTGTGTGAAACAGGCCGTCCCCCTGTCGCGACAGGTGCTCGAGCACGCCGCCATGGATTGCGACCTCGACGCGGCAGAAGGCCGGGCGCGGCTGCTGGTGCAGGCGATCCCGCTGATCGCGCAATTCCCCGAAGGAGCGCTGCAAGGCCTGGTGGCCGACGACCTGGCGCAGATGGCCCGCACAGCCCCCGACGAGGTGCGCCGCCGCCTCGCCGAGCACCAGGCTCGCGCCACCGAGAAGGCGCAGCGGCAACGCGGCGATGCACCGAGGGGTGGGCGCGGCAGCGCGACCGACTCGGCCGACGGCGGCTGGGATGCCAACGTGCCCGCCTTCGACCCGGACGTTTCGGGGGGATGGTCCGGCGAGCCGAGCGAGCCCGACTGGGGCGGCGCCGCGAGCGGCCCAGGCGGCGAGGTATCGCGCCCGGGCTGGCAGAGCGGTGCCAACCGATCAGGCAACGGCGGAAAGTGGAAGAAGCCATGGCGGGATGGCGGGGGGGGACGATGGCAGCGACTGGGCAGCCCGGTGGAGCGCCGCCCCTTGCCTCAGGCTGCCACCCCGCTCGACCGCATTGCCTGGGCCCTGGTGTCGCACAGCGAATACTGGGAGCAGTTACCGGGCGCCACGCACGATCTGCTGTGCGACCAGCCGGCCCCTTACGGCGTGTTTTTCCGCTGGCTGGACCGGCTGCTGATCGATCAGGGGCTTTTGCCGGCCGACGATGTGCTCGCACTGATGCGCGGTGACGCCACGGATGCGTCCTCGTCGGACGACACCGCCGCCGACCTGCGCGCCTTGGCGCAGCGCGTGGCCCAGTTTGTGGACGTGCCGGACAACAAGGACACCGTGGAGAACCTGCTGCACCTGATCAAACCCCTGGAACTGCAGGCCCTGAGGGAGGAACTGGAGTTGCTCACCCAATCTGGCGAGCTTTCGGAGGCGGCGGAAGCCCGGAAGATCGAACTGGTCCGGCTGACTCTGGCCATGAAACTTGAAATCAGCCAGCACCGCCCCATTTCGGCCTGATGGGGCTCCCAACCCGGGGCGCGCCGTCCTGTCCCGTATTTTTTGACGCCCTCCCGCGCTTGCGCGATAATGGAGGGTTCGACGATCCCCAAGATTCTCTATTCCGAGGAAGCGCATGACCGCGAAAAAAGACGCGAAACCAGCCGCCAACCCTGCCGACACCGCCGAAGACACCCAGGTCGAACCGAAGGTCAAGAATGCGAAAGCAGTGAAGGCCGCCGACGCCGACACGGTCGAGACCGCTGAACCGAAAAAGCGTGGCCGCAAGCCCAAGGCGGCCGCCACCACCACGGCCGCAGCCAAGAAGGACACCAAGAAGTCCTTCGACGAGGACGATGTGGGTGACCTCGAAGCCGAGATCGAAGGTGAGCTCGACGCGGTGGAAGCCGAAGCCTCGGAAGGCGCCGCAGAGGAAGTGGGCGAGGACAAGCCCAAGGCCAAGCCGCTGCGCATGAAGGTGTCGCGTGCCAAGGAGCGCGCGCTGATGCGCGAGTTCGGCATCGACGAAACGGCGCTGTCCGAAGAGGAAGTCGCCAAGCGTCGCCACGAGCTCAAGACCCTCATCAAGATGGGCAAGACCCGTGGTTTCCTGACGCATCAGGAAATCAACGACCACCTGCCCGAGAAGCTGGTCGAAGCCGAAATCCTCGAGGCCATCATTTCCATGTTGAACGACATGGGCGTGGCGGTCTACGAGCAGGCACCCGATGCCGCCACCCTGCTGATTTCCGGCAGCGCCCAGACGCAGGCCACCGAAGAAGAAGCGGAAGAAGCGGCCGAAGCGGCCCTGTCCACCGTCGATTCCGAATTCGGCCGCACGACCGATCCGGTGCGCATGTACATGCGCGAAATGGGCACCGTCGAGCTGCTGACCCGCGAAGGCGAAATCGAAATCGCCAAGCGCATCGAAGGTGGTCTGCAGGCCATGATGCTGGCCATCTCGGCCTCGCCCACGACCATCGCAGAGATCCTCGCGCTGGCCGACAAGATCCGCGCCGGTGAGATGACCATCTCCGAGGTGGTGGATGGTTTCGTCGCGGCCGATGAGGCCGACGACTACGTGGCCGAAGAAGACTTCGACGAATTCGACGAAGAGGACGACGACGACGGCAATGGCGGCTCGAAGGCTTTGAGCAAGAAGCTCGAGGAGATGAAGAACCAGGCGCTGGCCAAGTTCGATTCCCTGCGCGCCAACTTCGAGAAGATGGCCAAGTCCTTCGAAAAGGACGGCTACAAGTCGGCTCCGTACAACAAGGCCCAGGAAGCCATCAGCCAGGAGCTGATGACCATCCGCTTCACGGTCAAGATCATCGAACGCCTGTGCGACGTGCTGCGCGCCCAGGTCGACGACATTCGCCGCTATGAGCGCGAACTGCGCAAGATCGTGGTCGACAAGTGCGGCATGCCGCAGGAGCACTTCATCAAGGTGTTCCCGCCCAACATGCTGAACCTGGACTGGGCGGTGCAGGAATCGCAAGCCGGCAAGAACCACAGCGCCGTGATGAGCCGTCAGCTGCCTGCCATCCAGGAACTGCAACAGAAGCTGATCGACCTGCAGGCCAAGGCCGTGGTGCCCATCGAGGACCTGAAGTCGATCAACAAGCGCATGAACGAGGGCGAAAAGGCCTCGCGCGATGCCAAGAAGGAAATGATCGAGGCCAACCTGCGTCTGGTGATCTCGATCGCAAAGAAGTACACCAACCGCGGCTTGCAGTTCCTGGACCTGATCCAGGAAGGCAACATCGGCCTGATGAAGGCGGTGG
>JAJUHM010000312.1 GCA_029279925.1 Aquabacterium olei | reverse complement strand
GGCATCTGCCGCGGCTTTCAGGAGACCAACGTCGCGCTGGGCGGCTCCCTGCACCAGGCGGTGCACGAGCAGACCGGGCTGGCCGACCACCGCGCGCCGCCCGACGAGGCCCCGGTGGCAGAGCAGTATGGACTGGCTCACCCCGTGAGCCTGCATCCCGGGGGCCTGCTGGCCTCGCTGCTGGGCCCCACCGACGTGCAGGTCAACAGCCTGCACGGCCAGGGCGTGGACCGGCTCGCGCCCGGGCTGCGCGTCGAGGCCACCGCCCCCGACGGGCTCGTGGAGGCGTTCTCGGTGGCCGATGCGCCCGGCTTCAGTCTGTGCGTGCAGTGGCATCCCGAATGGCAGGCCGCCGACAACCCGGTGTCCATGGCCATCCTGGGCGCTTTCGGTGCCGCCTGCCGGGCGTGGCAGCGCACGCATCACCCGATGCCGTCCGACACCGATCCCCGCTGAGCCGGCCCGCCGTGCAACCGCGCGTCAGGCTGGTCACGCCCGCTGACCGACCCGCTGCAGCACCCGCGCGTGTTCGCGCTCGATCACGCCGGCCAGCGTGTGCACCGCCGGACGGATGCGGGTTTCGGGCACCGCAGCAAACCCCAGGTTGAGCCCCGGCTGCCGCCGCGACTGGTCGATGTAGTACATCGACAGCGGCCGGCACACCACGCCTTCGGCCAGCGACTGCGCCACCACCATGGTGTCGTCCAGCGGCTGGTTGAAGCGGTAGACGATCTGCAACCCGGCATGGCCGTCGGAAGGCGAGACCAGGTCGCCCAGACAAGCCTTCATCTCGTCGAGCAGCACGGCGCGACGCTCGCTGTAGACCCCGCGCATGCGCTTGATGTGGCCGGTGAAGTGGCCTTCTTCGATGAACTCGGCCAGCGCCGCCTGCTCGGCCAGGCGCCCGCCGCGGTACAGCTCGGCATTGCCGATCACGAAGGCATCGACCAGGTCTTCCGGCACGACCAGGTAGGCCAGGCGGATGCCCGGGAACATCACCTTGCTCAGCGTGCCCAGGTAGATCACGCGCTGGCGGTTGGCCAGACCGAACAGCGAGGCCAGCGGCCGCCCCGAATAGTGCAGCTCGTTGTCGTAGTCGTCCTCGATGATCCACGAGCCCGCTTCGTCGGCGCGCTCCAGCAGCGCCAGGCGGCGGTCCAGCGACAGCATCGTGCCCGTGGGGTACTGACTGGAAGGCGACACGAAGATCAGCCGCGGCGGCCGGCCCCAGTCCTCCGCCGTCGGCGCGATGCCCTTGTCGTCGAGCGGAATGGGCTGAACCTGCAGGCCCGCCGCACTGAGTACATTGCGCGCGCCCCAGTAGCCGGGGTCCTCGATCCAGGCCCGGTCGCCGTGGTCGGCCAGCAGCCGCGCGCACAGGTCGATGGCCTGGTGCGAGCCGTTGATGATGATGATCTGCTTGGGATCGACCGGCATCATGCGCGTGACACGCAGGTAGCTCGCCAGCGTCTTGCGCAAGGGGCCATAGCCCGCATACGCGTACTGCAGCAGGTGCGACTGGTCCTGGTCGATGTACTTGGCCACCAGCTTGCGCCACACGGCAAACGGAAACAGCTCCACATCCGGCACCCCCGGCGTGAACGCACCGCGCTGCGCGATCGAACTGCCCGCGTGCGCCGCAATGGCGCCGCCCCGCCGCGACAGCCCTTCGCGCCGCGCGCCCAGCAGCCGCTTGGGCGCCTCGGCCTTCGGTCCCCGTGCCACCGCGTCCGAGACATAGCTGCCATCGCCCACACGGCCCTCGATGTAGCCCTCGACCGTGAGCTGTTCGTAAACGCGCACGATGGTGTTGCGGCCCACGTCCATGTCTTCGGCCAGGGTGCGCGTGGGCGGCAGCTTGGTGCCCGGCGGCAGCCGGCCTTCGAGGATGGCGCCGCGCAGCGCCATGTAGACCTTGATGCGCAGCTTCACGTTCTCGGGCTGGCGATCGAGATGCTGCACCAGCAGCTCCGAGATCAGACGCGCTTCCATGGCAAGGTGCTCCCGTGCGGGACAGACAAGAGGGCTATCCCTATATTGGTTCCCTCTTATCGAGGCAAATTGGTTCTACTTTAAACCAATGACACTTCTATGATGCCCCCGAACCGCGCCATCCCGGCAGACAGGACAGGCTTGCGCACCCTGCGCAGGCCCTCCCCGCCGGTCGTCTCACCCTGTCGAGCATGGAGCCCTTGATGCGTCCACAGACCCCCCGCCCCGACGCGCCGCACGTGTCCTTCCGCAACGTGCAGAAGACCTACGACGGTGAAAAGCTCATCGTCCGTGACCTGAACCTCGACATCCGTCGCGGCGAGTTCCTGACCCTGCTCGGCCCCTCGGGCTCCGGCAAGACCACCTGCCTGATGATGCTGGCCGGCTTCGAGACCCCGACCTCGGGCGAGATCCGCCTGGGCGAGCGCGTCATCAACACCGTGCCCCCGCACAAGCGCAACATCGGCATGGTGTTCCAGAACTACGCGCTGTTCCCGCACATGACGGTGGCCGAGAACCTGCGCTTTCCGCTGGCCGTGCGCAAGCTGCCCGCCGCCGAGATCGACGCCAAGGTCAAGAAGGCGCTGGGCATGGTGCGGCTGGAGCCGTTCGCCAGCCGCTACCCGCAGCAGCTCTCGGGCGGCCAGCAGCAGCGCATCGCCCTGGCCCGCGCGCTGGTGTTCGATCCCGAACTGGTGCTGATGGACGAGCCGCTGGGCGCGCTCGACAAGCAGCTGCGCGAGCACATGCAGCTCGAGATCAAGCACATCCACCAGAACCTCGGCGTCACCGTCGTCTTCGTCACGCACGACCAGGCCGAGGCCCTGACGATGTCCGACCGCATCGCTGTGTTCGACAAGGGCGTGATCCAGCAGATCGACTCGGCCGAGGCGCTGTACGAGCGCCCCGCCAACGCCTTCGTCGCCAGCTTCATCGGCGAGAACAACGCGCTCAAGGGCACGATCAGCGCCGTGCAGGGCGAGCAGTGCACCGTGACGCTGGACGGCGGCGCGCAGGTCGAGGCTCGTGTCGGCAACGTGCGCGAAACCGGCGCACGCACGCTGGTGTCCGTGCGCCCCGAACGCGCCTACCTGGTCGACGACGGCCAGCCGGCCGGCCCCAACCAGTTCTCGGCCCAGGTCAAGGAAATCATCTACCTCGGCGACCACGTGCGCGTGTGCATGGCCCTGCCCGGCCAGCCCGACATCGCCGTCAAGACCCCGATCTCGCAACTCAACCGCAGCCTGCAGGCCGGTGAGTCCGTCCGCGTGGCCCTGCCGCCAGAGCACCTGCGTGCGCTCGACGTGGCCGAAGCCGCCTGACCCCTTTCTTTTCCTCCACCCGCAACCCACCCCGCTCCCGGAGTCCGTCCATGTCCGTCTCTTCCCGTGCGTTTTCTGCCCTGGCGATCGCTGCCGGCCTGGTTGCCGCCGGCACCTCGCAGGCGCAGTCCAGCCTGACCGTCATCTCGTTCGGTGGCGTCAACCAGCAGGCCCAGATCAAGGCCTTCTACGAACCCTTCACCAAGTCCACCCAGATCCAGCTGGTCAAGGGCGAATACAACGGTGAGCAGGCCAAGGTGAAGGCCATGGTCGAGGCCAAGCAGGTCAGCTGGGACGTCGTCGAGGTCGAGTCGCCCGAGCTGGCCCGCGGCTGCGAAGAAGGCGTCTACGAGAAGCTGGACTACAGCAAGATCGGCAACAAGAAGGACTTCCTGCCCGCGGCCGTGACGGAATGCGGCTTCGGCTTCTTCGTGTGGTCGACCGTGATGGCCTACAACGCCGACAAGCTCAAGACCGCCCCGGTGACCTGGGCCGATTTCTGGGACGTCAAGAAGTTCCCGGGCAAGCGCGGCATGCGCAAGGGCGCCAAGTACACGCTGGAGTTCGCGCTGATGGCCGACGGCGTGGCCCCGAACGACGTCTACAAGGTGCTGGGCACCAAGGCCGGCGTGGACCGCGCCTTCAAGAAGCTCGACCAGCTCAAGGCCAACATCCAGTGGTGGGAAGCCGGTGCACAGCCGCCGCAGCTGCTGGCCTCGGGCGACGTCGTGATGAGCACGGCCTTCAACGGCCGCATCGCCGGCGCCCAGAAGGAAGGCAAGAACCTCAAGATCGTCTGGACCGGCAACATCTACGACATCGAGGCCTATGCCATCCCGAAGGGCGCGCCCAAGCGTGACCTGTCGTACAAGTTCCTGGCGGCCCTGGCCAAGCCCGAGAACCAGAAGGTCTTCTCCGGCGAGATCCCCTACGGCCCGACGCACCTGAAGGCCATGGGCCAGATCGAGCCGACGCTGGCCGCCACGCTGCCCACGGCCCCGGCCAACATGAAGACCGCCATCGCCACCAACACCGCCTTCTGGGTGGAACACGGCGAAGACCTGGAACAGCGCTTCCACGCCTGGGCCGCGAAGTAACCCCCCACCCCGGAGCCGGTCCTGCGCGGTGCAGGGCCGGCGTCTGACGAGGACATTCCCATGAGCTCGATCGCGATGGCCGACGGCCCG
>JAJUHM010000311.1 GCA_029279925.1 Aquabacterium olei | reverse complement strand
CGCGCTGCGTGCCGAAGCCGACCGCTTGCCTCCCGACACGGCGGCCGATGTGGAGGCCCTGTACGGCGCCGAGCACAGCATGCTGGACGAGGCCCAGGGCGGCGAGGAGGCCTGGGTGGAGCGCTTCATCGACTACTGGAATCAGCCCGGCGTGTGGCAAGCCATGCCCGAGAAGGTCAAGGCCATGACCCGCGCCGTGAGCTGGAAGATGTTCCGCGAGGTCTGCAGCGTCTCGCAGGAGCCACTGCCGTTCGAGCAGTACGCGCTCGACATCCCGCTGACCCTGGTGCGTGGCGCCACCACGCGGCCGCCCACGCGCGACATGATCCAGCGCCTGGCCGAAGTGAACCCGCACGCCCGGGTGGAAACACTCGAGGGCCTGGGCCACATGGGGCTGATGTCCTCGCCCGAGCCGGTGGCGGCGTCCCTGCAGCGCCACTGGGCCCGTGTGCGGGGCTGAGCCGCCCCTGAACAAACCCGGTTCACGCGCCCGCTCTTTGCCGCGTGGCCCGGCGGCGGGCACCGTTTGCGGTTACCTTGACGGTTTGTGCGCGCGATCCGCGCGGTGAACCCCAAGACGACCCGATGAACCTGGCAACCCTGCTTCAGGCCCGCTACGACGCGCAGGCCCCCGATTCCATTGCCGAGCCGGCCCGCTGGACGGCCGTGATCGACCAGATGCTGGCCCACCGCAGCGTGCGCCGTCACAAGCCGGAGCCCGTCACCGACGCGCAGTTGTCGGCGCTGGTGGCCGCGGCCCAGTCTGCTGCCTCCTCGTCGAACCTGCAGGTGTGGAGCGTGGTGGCCGTGCGCGATGCGGACACCAAGGCCCGCCTGGCCGAGTGCGCGGGCGGGCAGGGCCACGTGGCTGCGGCACCCGTGGTGCTGATGTGGCTGGTGGACCTGGCGCGCCTGGAGGCGGTGGCTCAAGACTTGAACCTGCCGCACGCAGCGCTCGATTCGCTGGAGATGTTCCTGGTGGGCGCGATTGACGCCGCCCTGGCCGCACAGAACGCCATGCTGGCCGCTGAGTCCATGGGCCTGGCCGGGTGCTACATCGGTGGCATGCGCAACCAGCCCGAGCAGGTGGCCGAACTGCTGGGTCTGCCACCCAAGGTGTTCGCGCTGTTCGGCATGACGCTGGGCGTGGAAGATCCCACGCCAGCGCCCGCGGCCGTCAAGCCCCGCCTGCCGCAGTCGGTGGTGCTGCACAGTGAGCGGTATCGCCCGGTGGCCGAGCAGATGGAGGGCGTGGCGGCCTACAACCAGGC
The DNA here is from genome assembly GCA_029279925.1 of Aquabacterium olei. GTDB lineage: Bacteria > Pseudomonadota > Gammaproteobacteria > Burkholderiales > Burkholderiaceae_C > Aquabacterium > Aquabacterium olei_A. Next base: position 3,234 of record JAJUHM010000311.1, on the reverse strand, counting down.
CATGGCGGCGTTCTATGCCAGCCAGGGCATGAATGTGCGCGGCACGTGGGCCGTGCATTCGTCGCGCCGCGTGGCGGATGACGCCGCGTTGACCGGCCGTGACCGGCTGGCCGAGGCCTTGCGTGGCATGGGTTTTCCGTTGAAGTGATGGCCATGACCGAGATGACCATGAAGCCTCGCCACGTGGCCGTGGTGGGGGCCGGGCTGGCCGGTCTGGCGTGCGCCGAGGCCGTTCAGGCCAGCGGTGACACCGTGACCGTGTTCGACAAGAGCCGGGGCCCCTCGGGCCGCATGAGCACGCGCCGGGGCGACACCTGGCAGTGTGACCATGGTGCCCAGTACTTCACCGCGCGCGATCCTGCCTTCCGGGCCGAAGTGGACCGCTGGGTTGAGGCCGGCGTGGCCGCGCTGTGGCAGCCCAGGTTGTCGGTGTTCGGCGCCCGCCCTGCAGCCGAAGCGGGCGAGCCGACCGAGCGCTTTGTGGGCACACCCCGCATGACGTCGCCCGCCGGCTTCATCGCCCAGAGGCTGGCGGTTCAGTTGCAGACGACCGTGACGGCGCTGGTGCGCCAGCCCGCAGGCTGGCAATTGCAGACGGCCGAGCACGGCCTGCTGGACACGTTGTTCGATGCCGTGCTGCTCGCCGTGCCTTCACCCCAGGCCGTGCCGCTCCTGCAGGGGCCGGCGCCCGAATGGGCCGCCGTGGCCGCAGGCGCCCGCATGCGCGGCAGTTGGGCGCTGATGCTGCGCTACGACGCCCCGCTGAGCTTGCCGTTCGATGCGGCCTTCGTCAACGAAGGGCCGTTGCGTTGGGTGGCGCGCGACAGCAGCAAGCCGGGACGGCCTGCCGGGCCGGGCGAGACCTGGCTGCTGCACGCCGAAGCGGAATGGAGTGAGGCGCACATCGAAGACACGCCGGAAGAGGCCGCAGCGCTGCTGTTGGCCGCCTTCGAGGCGCTCGGGGCGCCTCGACCGGCCGCCTGGACCGCGCACCGCTGGCGCTATGCCGACACCGCCCCGCCGCTGGGTGCCGAGGCCGTCTGGCAGCCCGCGCTCGGCCTCGGCGTGTGCGGGGACTGGCTGGGCTCCGGCAAGGTGGAAGGCGCCTGGCGCAGTGGCCGGGCGCTCGCGGCCCTGGTCAGCGGCGCGGTTCGTCCAGCCTGAAGCTGGCCACGATCCCTGCCAGCCGCGCCGACTGCTCGCGCAGCGACTCGGCGGCGGCCGAGCCCTCTTCCACCAGCGCAGCGTTCTGCTGCGTCATCTGGTCGAGCTGTGACACGGCCGTGTTGATCTCCTGCAGCCCCAGGCTCTGACCGCTGGTCGCATCCGAGATCTCGCGGATCAGGCCCGACACCCGCTGCACCGCCTGCACCACGTCCTGCATGGTCTGACCGGTGCGCTGAACCAGCTCGGCGCCGTGGTCCACCCGTTCCACCGACGCCTGGATCAGCGCCTTGATCTCGCGTGCGGCCTCGGCCGAGCGGCTGGCCAGCCCGCGCACCTCCGAGGCCACGACGGCGAAGCCGCGCCCCTGTTCGCCCGCCCGGGCTGCTTCCACGGCGGCGTTCAGCGCCAGGATGTTGGTCTGGAAGGCGATGCTGTCGATCACGCCGATGATGTCGGCGATCTGGCGCGAACTCGTGTGGATGTCATTCATGGTCTCGACGACTTCACCCACCATCGCGCCGCCCTTGGCAGCCACGGCGCTGGCATCGCCGGCCAGCTGGTTGACCTGCGAGGCGGTATCGGCCGTGTGCCGCACCGTGTCGGCCAGCTGCTCCATCGACGAGGCCGTCTGCTGCAGACTCGAGGCGGCGTGTTCCGTGCGCGACGACAGGTCCAGGTTGCCGCTGGCAATCTCGCCGGATGCCACCTGCACAGAACCGGCTGCTTCGCGAATCTGCCACATCGAGCCGTTCACCTTGGCCACGAAGTCATTGAAGCCCCGGGCGATGTCGGCCAGCTCGTCACGGCCGTGCGCTTCGAGCTTGACGCTCAGATCGGCCTCGCCGCTGGCCAGCCCCATCATGGCGCTGCGCAGGGCACGCAGGCGGGCCAGCATGCGGTGCACCACCATCACCAGCACCCCGCCGGTGACCAGCGCACATGCCAGCGCGGTCAACAGGGTGGTCCACATGAGGGCCCGGGCCGACTCGGTCGCATAGGTTTTCGGGAAGCTCAGGCGCACGGCCCAGGGCGGGATGTCCGGATGGATGACGACGGGCTGCAGCAGGTGGACCAGGCCCTGCGCGTCTTCGTAGCGCCAGGGCTGGCCGGCTTTGACGGCCGCCAGGCCTTCGGCGGGGATGTCGTCAGCGTGCTTGCGCAGCTGCGCGGCGTCCGGATGGCTGGCGTACAGGCCGCCGTTGGAGAGCAGCGCCATCTGGCCATCGCGCATCGGGTTCACGCTGGCCAGCAGCTGACCGAGGCGGTCGAGTGTGAAGTCCGCCGTCGTGACGCCCTTGAACTGCCCGTCGATCACGATGGGGGCCACCAGCGAGGACATCAGCACGTCCTTGCCGTTCACCGGGTACAGGTAGGGTTCGGCAAACAGGGGGCGCAGCGTGCGCTTGGGGACGTCGTACCAGTCGTTGCCGCCCGGCGTGCTGACGAAGACGATGGGCTCGACCGTCAGCTTGCCATCCGGCGTGCGGAACCAGTAGGGCATGGCCCTGCCGGTGTCATCGAAACGCGGCTTCTGGCCGGCGAACTCGGCGTCGCGGCCGTCCAGTGCGTTCGGCTCCCAGGTGACGGTGCTGCCGATGAAGTCGGGATTGTTGTTCAACCCTCCCTTGACCAGATCGTCGATCTGGTCGCGGTTCAGGGGACGCTGTGCGCCGCGCGTCTGCTGCACCGACGCCGTGATCTGCTGCACCGTGCTGAGGTGAGAGCGCAGGCGGGTCTGCATGGCGCCGGCGGCCTCGCGGGTCGAGGTTTCGGCCAGTTTCATCGTCGCGGCCTCGGCCTGCTCGCTGCTCTGGATGCCGATGACGGTGCCCGTGACGCCGAGGCTGAGCACCACGAGGCTGACGCCGGCCAGACCGAGACGGGCCTGCAGCGACAATCCGGACAGCAGGCGGGAGGGCAAGGGCGCTGGGGTCGTGGGGAGTGGCATGACAAGCGTGGAAGAGTGGGGGTTTCCCCATCTATATCGTCCTTGCCCGTGGGGACTTGAACACACTTTGTCCGCTGCGCCGGGGTGGTGCGCCCGGCTGCCCTGCGCCCATTTTGGGT
>JAJUHM010000310.1 GCA_029279925.1 Aquabacterium olei | reverse complement strand
TCGGGCTCGGCCTGCACCTCGGCCAGCCTCGAGCCCAGCTACGTGCTGCGCGCCCTGGGCCGCAGCGACGAGCTGGCCCACAGTTCCCTGCGCATGACCATCGGGCGCTTCACCACCGAAGAGGAAATCGACTTCGTGGTGACCACCCTGAAGGAGCGGGTCGCCAAGCTGCGCGAACTCTCGCCCCTGTGGGACATGTACAAGGAAGGCATCGACCTGAACACCATTCAGTGGTCGGCGCACTGATCGATCCGGAGTATCACCATGGCATACAGCGACAAGGTCATTGACCACTACGAAAACCCCCGCAACGTGGGCTCGTTCGACAAGGGCGACGAGTCGGTTGGCACCGGCATGGTCGGCGCCCCGGCCTGCGGCGACGTGATGAAGCTGCAGATCAAGGTCAACCCGTCCACCGGCGTGATCGAAGACGCGCGTTTCAAGACCTACGGTTGCGGCTCGGCCATCGCATCGAGCTCGCTCGTGACCGAATGGGTGCGCGGCAAGACGCTGGACGAGGCCCTCGAGATCAAGAACACCCAGATCGCCGAAGAGCTGGCCTTGCCCCCGGTCAAGATCCACTGTTCGATCCTGGCGGAAGATGCGATCAAAGCCGCCGTCAACGATTACAAGGCCAAGAATGCAGCCTGACACCGCCACCGCTGCGGGTTCGTGCACCAGTGGTCCCGGCAACGGGCCGCTGGCCGAAATCGCGCAGGTCAACGACACGATGTCCGTGGGTCTGACGGAGGCTGCGGCGCGCCACATCACCCGCTACCTGTCGCGTCGCGGCAAGGGCGTGGGCGTGCGGCTTGGCGTGAAGACCACCGGCTGCTCGGGCCTGGCCTACAAGATCGAGTACGCCGATGAGGTCAACCCGGAAGACCGCGTGTTCGAACAGCTCGGCGTGAAGATCCTGGTCGATCCCAAGAGTCTGCCCTACATCGACGGCACGCAACTCGACTTCGTGCGCGAGGGCCTGAACGAAGGCTTCAAGTTCAACAACCCGAACGAACGCGACCGTTGCGGTTGCGGGGAATCCTTCCGCATCTGAGGTGAGGGCCTCGGGCGGTTCGCCACCGGCAGCCGACCCGTCCGCACCGGCAAGGCATGGGCCTTGCGTCGGATGAAGCCCCACCCGGTGGTGGGGTTTCGTTTTTTCGACCAGACAGGTTTGTGGCCATGAACATCGACGCCGACGATTTCACCCTTCTGGGCCTGCCCAAGGCCTTTCAGCTCGACCGGGCGCAGCTTGACGCCGCCTGGAAAGCCCTGCAGGCGCAGGTCCACCCCGACCGGTTCGCGGCCGATGGCGCCGCCGCCCAGCGCATTGCCATGCAATGGGCCGTGCGTGTCAACGAAGCCCACCAGCGCCTGAAAGACCCGCTCAAGCGCGCCGCCTACCTCTGTGAACTGGCTGGTGTGCCGGTCCAGTCCGAGAGCAACACCGCGATGCCCGGCGACTTCCTCATGCAGCAGATGCAGTGGCGCGAAGCGCTGGAAGACGCCGGCAGCGCCGACGAAGTGCAGACGCTGGCCGACGAGGTCTCCACCCAGCGCAAGGCCCGCCTGGCCCGTGTCACCCAGTTGCTGGACGTGGACGGCAATGCCGCGCAGGCTGCGCAGGAAGTGCGTGCCCTCATGTTCATCGATCGCCTGACCGACGAGATCGACGCCCGCCTCGAACGTTACGAAGACGGTGCCTGAGCACCGCAACCGCCTCATCCCCATGGCCCTGCTGCAAATCTCCGAACCCGGACAATCGCCCGACCCCCACCAGCGCCGCATCGCGGTGGGCATCGACCTGGGCACCACCCATTCGCTCGTGGCCGCCGTGCGCCACGGCACGGCCGAGTGCCTGCCCGATGAACAGGGCCGCGTGATCCTGCCCTCGGCGGTGCGTTACTTCACCGACCCTGCCACCGGCCAGGTGCGCCGCCAGATCGGTTTCGACGCGCTGCACGCGCAAGCCGAAGACCCGGTCAACACGGTGGTGTCGGTCAAGCGCTTCATGGGCCGCAAGCTGGCCGACCTGGGTGACACCAGCCGCCTGCCATACCAGCTGGAAGACACCCCCGGCATGGTTCACGTGAACACCGTGGCCGGCAGCAAGAGCCCGGTCGAGGTGTCCGCCGAGATCCTGGCCAGCCTGCGCCAGCGTGCCGAAGACACCTTCAACGACGACCTGTTCGGCGCGGTCATCACCGTGCCCGCCTACTTCGACGACGCCCAGCGCCAGGCCACGAAGGACGCTGCTCAGATGGCCGGCATCAACGTGCTGCGCCTGCTCAACGAGCCGACCGCGGCGGCCATCGCCTATGGCCTGGACAACAGCGCCGAAGGGCTTTACGCCATCTACGACCTGGGCGGCGGCACCTTCGACATCTCGCTGCTGCAGCTCAGCCGCGGCGTGTTCGAGGTGGTGGCCACCGGCGGTGACTCGGCCCTGGGCGGCGACGACATCGACCATGTGCTGGCCGACCATGCGCTGGCCCAGGCGCAGATGCAGGCCGTGACGCCGCAGGACAAGCGGGCGGTGCTGGTGGCAGCCCGCCGTGCCAAGGAAAAGTTGTCGACCGACGGCAGCACCCACCTGGCCTGCGCGCTGTCGGGCGGCATGCTGTCCGTCAGCATCACGCGCGAAGAGCTGGCCCAGCTGGCTCGCCCGCTGATCGACAAGACGCTGGCTGCGGTCAAGCGCGTGCTGCGCGATGCCAAGATCAAGCCTGACGAGGTCAAGGGCGTCGTCATGGTGGGCGGCTCGACCCGCATGCCGGCCGTGCGCGATGCCGTGGGCACCTTCTTCGGCCAGCCCCCGCTGACCGACCTGAACCCCGACGAGGTGGTGGCCCTGGGTGCGGCCATCCAGGCCAACCAGCTGGCCGGCAACAACGCGCAGGGCGAGCTGCTGCTGCTGGATGTGCTGCCGCTGTCGCTGGGGCTGGAGACCATGGGCGGACTGGTCGAGCGCATCATCCCGCGCAACACCCCCATCCCTTGCGCCCGCGCGCAGGACTTCACCACCTTCAAGGACGGCCAGACCGCGCTGGCGGTGCACGTGGTGCAGGGTGAGCGCGAGCAGGTCGAGCATTGCCGCTCGCTGGCCCGCTTCGAACTGCGCGGCATCCCGCCGATGGCTGCCGGTGCCGCCCGCATCCGCGTGAGCTTCCAGGTCGATGCCGACGGGCTGCTGAGCGTGTCGGCGCGCGAGCAGCTCTCGGGCGTCGAGGCATCCGTCGTCGTCAAACCCAGCTATGGCCTGAGCGACGAGCAGGTGGCCCACATGCTGCGAGAGGGCTTCACCACCGCGGCGGCCGACATGAAGGACCGCGCGCTGCGTGAGGCGCGCGTCGAGGCCGAGCGCATGCTCGAGGCCACGCGCACGGCGCTCGCTGCCGACGGTGACCTGCTCAGCCCCGCCCAGCGGGCGGAGATCGACGCGCTGATGGCGCAGATCGGCGCGCGCTGCGACCGGGGCGACCTGGACGCGCTGGAGGCGGCCACCAAGGCCCTGGCCCAGGGCACCGAGGCTTTTGCGGCCGAGCGCATGAACCGCAGCATCCGCCAGGCGCTGGCTGGTCGACAACTCGACCAGCTCTGACCCGCTCGCCCCACGCTGCCCCAGAATACGCTCACCGACCGAGCCTCGATCATGCCCATCATCAAGATCCTGCCCCACGCCACGCTGTGCCCCCAGGGCGCCGAGATCACGGCCAAGCCCGGCACCAGCATCTGCGAAGCCCTGCTCGAGAACCACATCGAGATCGAACACGCCTGCGACATGAGCGCGGCATGCACCACCTGCCACGTCATCGTCCGCCAGGGCTTCAACAGCCTGAACGAGATCGAGGACACGGAGGAGGACCTGCTGGACCGCGCGTGGGGCCTGGAGCCGAATTCACGCCTGAGCTGCCAGGCCATCGTGGCCGGCCAGGACCTGACGGTCGAGATTCCGAAGTACACGATCAACCACGCGCGCGAGAACCACTGACGCCGCACCATGGCCCGCCCCGCACCGTCCACCTGGCCCCGACTGCCGCAGTGGCGGCGGCGTTGGTTGCTGGGGGCGTTGCTGACCGGTGGCCTGATGGGCTGGCTGGCCCGTGCGGATGCGGCTGCCTCGGTGCGCAGGCCCCGTCCCGGCCGGGCCACTGCGTCTCCGCCAGAGGCACTGGTGGCCTTGCTCGACCACCTGATCCCGGCCGATGACCTGACACCCGCCGCCTCGGCCTTGCAAGTGCCGCAGCGCCTGTGGGCCGAAGCACAGCAAGACCCTGCGCTGCTGAAGCTGGTGGAGACGGGCTGCGCATGGCTGGACCGTTACGGCGATGGTTTTGCCCTGCTGCGCCCGGAAGAACGGGAGGTGCTGGTGGCCTGGATGGCCCGCGCACCGTGGGAAGCCCCGCAGCGGCGCCTGTTCTACTGGGCCCGCGAGCGCGGCATGACGCTCTACTACGCACAGCCTGCGTCCTGGCGCGGCTTGCCCATCAGCCGACCGCCACAGCCC
>JAJUHM010000309.1 GCA_029279925.1 Aquabacterium olei | reverse complement strand
CCCACGGTGATCAGGTCGTTCACCGCCATGGCGATGGTGTCCTGCGCGATGCCGTCGTAGTAGCTCTTGCCCGTCAGCGTGGCCATCTCGTCGGCCACGAGCGTCTTGGTGCCCAGGCATTCCACGATCGAAGCCAGGTACATCGGGCCCACATCCACCACGTAGGCCGACTCGCCGCGCGAGGCCAGCACCTCGCTGAAGCCGTGGCTGGCCAGGTGGGTGCCGGTTTCCGCCGCGGCACGCTGGGCGGCCACCTTCAACGGGTCGATCAGGTCGTAGTTGACGCCGGCCTGGTCGTACGTCAGCGGGGAGGAGGGCGTGGCAGAAGTCATGGCGGTACAGGGAAGCGGTTGAATCCAGGGCGGCGACAGAGCGGGTGAGCGGGCGGCGTCAGACGTCTCCGAGCCCACGCGGCCCACCCGGCGGTGTGTGCGCAAAGGCGGGATTATCCGGCAGAGGCGCGCGGTGTGGCGAGGCGATGCGCAGCGGGGGGCGACCAGATTCACTGGCTGAGCTTGCGCGCTTCCTCGACCTGGTACTCGAAATAGCGCTGACCCGAGAAGGCGATCGTGGCCATCAGCACGGTCGCTCCCACCATCAAGGCCAGGGCCATCCCGATGACGACACCCCATCCGCTCGGCGCCACGTCGGCCGGGTCCGGCAGTTCCGGGTTGTGGCGCGCGTGCCAGCGTTCGTCGGGCGTCAGGCCGTACAGGATGGCCTGCAGCATGGTCGCGGCCACGGTGAAGCCGAGCACGGGCAGCAACAGCCAGGACAACTGGTCGTCCTGCCCGTAGAGTTCGACGCGCCGCAGCCCGGCCAGGCCGATGAGCGTGAGCACCGGCAGCAGCCATCCCACCTTGTCCTTGAAGCCATGCAGATAGAAGCGATGCAGCCCAAGAGGGCCGCCGACCAGGGCCAACCAGGTGGCGGCTGTCTTGGATTTCCAGGGTGAGGTGGCGTTGGGCATCGGCAGGGCTCACACAAAGCCGTTTCGGGAGACTATAATGCGCGGTTTTCCGGCCCGAGCTGCGGGCTTTCCTTGGGCATGTTGCGGACGAGAGTCGGCGCGTGCGTGAGGGAGGTGCGTGGCGCGTATCTAATCGGCGCCGAATTTCTGGTGCGGGCAGGTCGGATGAAACCCAGACGCCTGCGCGAACCCTGGCCGGTCATCCCCGAGTGTCTCCCGGGAGGACAGGTCGCCCAAACCAACTGAAGGACACATCATGGTCGTGATTCGACTCGCACGTGGCGGCTCCAAGAAGCGCCCTTTCTACAACATCGTTGCCGCTGACTCGCGCAACCGCCGTGACGGCCGCTTCCTGGAGCGCGTGGGCTTCTACAACCCCGTGGCTTCCGGCAACGCCGAGTCGCTGCGCGTGGCATTCGACCGCGTCGAGTACTGGACCAACAACGGCGCCCAGGTTTCGGAAACCGTGGCCCGTCTGCTGCGTCAGGCCAAGACCAAGGCCGCTGCTGCCTGATCGGTCTGCATGAACGAACGCGCTGCAAGCCCCCTCGTGCTGGAAGACGGTGTCGTCTGGCCAGATGATGCGGTGGAAGTCGGGCGCGTCGTGGACGCCTGGGGTGTGAAGGGGGGCATCAAGGTGATGCCCTTCTCGAGCGATCCCCAGGCGCTCTTCTGCACCAAGAAATGGTTCTTGCGTCCGGCCGATGTCGCGCCGGGCGCTGTGGCGCGTCCGACTGCCGGTCGGACGGCCTCCGCGGGGTCTGCCTCGCCGGCTGCGGCCACCGTGCCCGCCCGCCTGAGTGCGCCGCGCTTCCTGCAGATCAAGCAGGCCCGTGAGCAGGGCGAGGTGGTGGTGGCCACCGCCGAGGGGCTGGACGACCGCAACGCAGCCGAGGCCCTGAAGGGTGCCCGCGTGTTCGTCTCGCGCACCGCTTTTCCGACGCCCGACGAGGACGAGTTCTACTGGGTCGACCTGATCGGTCTGGACGTCGTCAACCGCGAGGGCCAGGCCCTGGGCAAGGTGGTCGATCTGATCGACACCGGGCCGCACTGCGTGCTGCGTTGCGTGGTCGAGGTCGACGGCAAGGCCGAAGGTGAGCGCTTGATTCCCTTTGTCTCTGCCTACATCGACAGCGTCAGCCTGGCCGACAAGCGCATCGTGGCCGACTGGGGCCTCGACTACTGACACGCGAAGCGAGCCGCGCATGGCCGTCCGCTTCGACGTCATCACCCTGTTTCCCGAGCTGTTCGCCCCGTTCCAGACGGTGGGTGTGACGCGCCGCGCCTTCGAAACGCGCGCCGTCGACGTCCGCCTGTGGCCGCTGCGTGACCATGCGGAAGGCGTGTACCGCCGCGTGGACGACCGGCCCTTCGGGGGCGGGCCTGGCATGGTCATGCTGGTCGAGCCGCTGGTGCGCTGTCTGTCGGCCATCCGCGCGTCGCAGCAGGCCGACGGGGCCGAGCGCCTGCCGGTGGTGCTGTTCAGCCCGGCTGGCAAGCCCTTGACGCAGCAGCGTGTGGAGGCGCTGGCCGCTTCGCCCGGCGCAGTGCTGCTGTGCGGGCGCTACGAGGGCATCGACCAGCGCTTCATCGACACCTTTGTCGACGAAGAAATCAGCCTGGGCGATTACGTGCTGTCGGGTGGGGAGTTGCCCGCCCTGACGCTGATGGATGCGGTGGCGCGTCTGCAGCCCGGCGTGCTGCACGACGCGGCGTCGCACCAGCAGGACAGCTTTTCGGATGGCCTGCTGGATTGCCCCCATTACAGCCGGCCCGAGGTGCTGGCGTTGCCGGTGCGCGAAGGCGGCGAGCCCGCCGAGCAGCCCGTCCCGCCGGTGCTGCTGTCGGGCCATCACGCCCACATCGCGCGCTGGCGCCGCGAGCAGCAGCTGGCCATCACGGCCCGCCGTCGCCCCGAACTGATCGAGGCTGCGCGGGCGCGCGGCGAGCTGTCGAAGAAAGATGAAGACTTTCTTCGCGGACTCACGCTATAATCTGCGGTTTTTCAGATCCTCTACCCGGCTTCATTGCGGGGCTGCTTCACAGTGGGGCAGCTTTCGAGACCATCCTGGCGCGGGCAAGATCACCCTAGGAGCCCTTGATGTCCAACATCATCCAACAGCTCGAGCAAGAAGAAATCGCTCGTCTGAACAAGACCATCCCGTCGTTCGCCCCTGGCGACACCGTGATCGTGAACGTGAACGTGGTCGAAGGCACCCGCAAGCGCGTGCAGGCCTACGAAGGCGTCGTGATTGCCAAGCGCAACCGCGGTCTGAACTCCAGCTTCATCGTTCGCAAGATCTCGAGCGGCGAAGGCGTCGAGCGTACCTTCCAGCTTTACAGCCCCCTGATCGCTTCGATCGAAGTCAAGCGCCGCGGTGACGTCCGTCGCGCCAAGCTGTACTACCTCCGTCAGCGTTCGGGCAAGTCGGCTCGCATCAAGGAAAAGCTCGCCTGAGCATGGCTCAGCGGTGGCGCCACGCCACCCCCCCTCAAAGCCGCCTGCTGCGCAAGCCCAGGCGGCTTTTGCTATGGTGCCTGTCATGGCCGTTTCCATCGACCCCCGCGTTGCCGAACTGCTCGGCCACGACCACCATCTGCCGGCGGTCGACCCGCAGCGCCTGTCCCAGCAGGCCCTGGTCGAGCGTTTCCTGACGCCGCCGGTGTGGGCGCCCGATGTGTCCATCGAGCGTTGGGCGAGCCCGCCCGACCCGGTGCGCGCGGCGGTGCTGGTGCCCATCGTGATGCGGCCGGAGCCGGCCGTGCTGCTGACCCAGCGCACGGCCACGCTGCGCAAGCATGCTGGCCAGATCAGCTTTCCCGGCGGGCGCAGCGAGCCCGAGGACCCGGATGCCGTGGCCACCGCGCTGCGCGAGGCGCAGGAAGAGGTCGGACTGGCGCCGCCACGCGTGCACGTGCTGGGCGAGTTGCCCGAGTACACCACCGGCACCGGCTTTGTCGTCACGCCTGTGGTCGGGTTGATCGCCCCGCACCCGCACGAGACGCCGAGGCTGGACCTGCGGCCCGACCCCGGTGAAGTGGCCGAGGTGTTCGAGGTGCCGCTGTCCTTCCTGATGGACCCGCAACATCACCAGCGTCGGGCGTTCGGGGTGCCGTCCCTCGAGATGGGCCGCGACAACCCGCGCATCGAGTTCTTCTCGATGCCGTGGCGGCCCGTGGGCGAGCCCGACCGGGAGTATTTCATCTGGGGTGCGACCGCCGCGATGTTGCGAAATTTATACCGCTTCCTTTCGGCCTGAGGCAGGGCACGCGCTTCTGTCGCGCGGGGGGCGATACACCCCGCTATGATCCTGAGCCATGAGCTTTTTTGCCGTGCTGTTCGCCTTGCTGGCCGAACAGCTCAAACCCCTGTCGAACCTCAACCCCATCCACCACGGCCTGACGGCCTGGGTGCGCTGGGTCGGGCGCAATTTCGATGCGGGGGCCGAGGTGCACGCGCGCGTGGTCTGGGGGATCACCGTGGTGGCGTCGGCGGCGCTCGTGGCCATCCTATACGTCTTCGTCAACCGCTACAGCACGCTGCTTG
>JAJUHM010000308.1 GCA_029279925.1 Aquabacterium olei | reverse complement strand
GCCCCCTGACCATCGCCGACTACGCCGGCAAGTCGGCGACGCTCGGCTGGGTGCACTACCTGGGGTTTCTGGCGCTGGTCAGCGTCAGCCTCGGGGTGTTGAAACTCTTGCCGCTGCCGGTCCTCGATGGTGGGCACCTCATGTATTATCTTTTTGAAGGCGTCACGGGGCGGCCGGTCTCCGAAGTGTGGCTGGATCGCCTCCAACGTGGTGGCATGGCCATCATGCTGGCGATGATGTCGCTGGCCCTTTACAACGACCTGGCCCGCCTGTTCGGCGCGCACTGAGTTTCACTGCATGCACATCCCCTCCATGACGTCTGCTCGGCTGAAGCCGACCCTGCTGGCTGCCTTGTTGGCTTCCTCGCTCTTCCAGTCCGCGTGGGCCGTCGAGCCCTTCGTGCTCAAGGACATCCGCGTCGAGGGCCTGCAGCGCACCGACGCCGGCACGGTCTTCGCGTCGCTGCCCTTCCGGGTGGGCGACACCTACACCGACGACAAGGGGGCGACCGGTCTGCGGGCGCTGTTTGCCACCGGGCTGTTCAAGGACGTGCGCATCCAGATCGATGGCAACGTCGTGGTCGTTGTGGTCGAAGAGCGTCCGGTCATCTCCCGGGTGGAGTTCGTCGGCACCAAGGAGTTCGACAAGAACAACCTCGTGAAGGCGCTCAAGGACATCGGCATCGGCGAAGGGCAGCCTTTCGACCGTGCTCTGGCCGACCGCGCCGAGCAGGAACTCAAGCGACAGTACCTGTCGCGCAGCCTGTACGGCGTCGAGGTCGTCACCACCATCACACCGGCCGAACGCAACCGCGTGAACGTCACCTTCACCGTCACCGAGGGTGAGGTCACGAAGATCAAATCGATCCGCATCACCGGGAACAAGGCGTTCAGCGAAAGCACCCTGCTGGCCCAGATGGACCTGACCACCGGGGGCTGGCTCACCTGGTACACCAAGTCGGACCAGTACGCGCGGGCCAAGCTCAACGCCGACCTGGAAACCATCAAGTCCTACTACCTGAACCGCGGCTACCTCGAGTTCCGCATCGAGTCCACCCAGGTGGCGATCTCGCCTGACAAGCAGGACATCTCCATCACGGTCAACGTGGTGGAGGGGCCGCGCTATGTGGTGACCGGTGTGCGCCTCGAAGGCGATTATCTGGGCAAGGAAGAAGCCTTCCGCAACCTGGTCACCATCCAGCCCGGAGAGGCCTACCGGGCCGAAGACGTGGCATCGACCACCAAGGCGTTCACCGACCGGTTTGCCGCGTTCGGCTATGCCTTTGCGCGGGTCGAGTTCCGCCCCGAGCTGGACCGGGAAAAGGGCCAGGTCGTGGCCGTGATGGTCGCCCAGCCGCAGCGCCGCGTCTATGTGCGCCGCATCAACGTGGCCGGCAACTCGCGTACCCGTGACGAAGTCATCCGCCGGGAGTTCCGCCAGTTCGAGTCCGCCTGGTACGACGGCCAGAAGATCAAGCTGTCCCGTGATCGCGTCGACCGCCTGGGCTATTTCAAGAACGTGAGCATCGACACGGCCGAGGTGCCAGGCACCGCCGACCAGGTTGACCTGACGATCACCGTCGAGGAAAAGCCGACGGGCAACCTGATGCTGGGCGCGGGCTTCTCCAGCACCGAGAAGTTCACGGTGACGGCGTCGATCCGCCAGGACAACGTGTTCGGCTCTGGCAACTACCTGGGGCTGGACATCAACACCAGCCGCTTCAACCGCACCATCGTCGTCAGCGCGACCGATCCGTACTTCACGGACAACGGCATCTCCCGCACCTACGAGCTGGTGCACCGGACCTCGCGCCCCTACCGCACGACGACAGGTGACTACAAGATCGTCACCCAGTCCGGCACGATCCGTTTTGGCGTGCCGTTCACCGAGTTCGACACCGTGTTCTTCGGCGCCGGCATCGAGCAGAACAAGATCGAGGGCACGACCGGTCTGCCCGTGCGCTACACCTTGGCGCGCGAACAATTCGGCTCGCCGGCCACGTCCTATCCGCTGAGCGTGGGCTGGGCCCGCGACTCCCGTGACAGCGTGATCGCGCCGACGCGTGGACGGTACCAGCGGCTGAACATGGACTTCAGCGTGGCCGGTTCGACCGAATACGCTCGCGGCAGCTACCAGGCGCAGCAGTACATTCCGTTCACCAAGGCCTACACCATCGGCCTGAATGGTGAGTTCTCGTACGGCCGGGGCCTGGGCGGCAAGCCGTATCCGGTTTTCAAGAACTACTACGGCGGCGGCCTGGGTACGGTCCGCGGCTTCGAAGTGAGCTCCCTGGGCCCAGTCGACATCGAAGGTGCCTACCTGGGGGGCAACAAGCGCCTCAACATCAACGCCGAGTTCTACGTGCCGTTCCCCGGCGCCGGTAACGACCGCACGCTGCGCCTCTTCGGCTACACCGACGTGGGCAACGTGTGGGGTGAAGACCAGTCTATCCGCGCACAAGACCTGCGGGCCTCGGTTGGGGTGGGCATCAGCTGGATTTCACCGGTCGGGCCGCTGAAGCTGAGCTACGCCAAGCCGGTCCGTTACTTCGATCAAGATAAAATCCAGCGTCTCCAGTTCCAGATCGGCACCGCATTCTGACCATGACCTCGTACTTCAAGACCCTGGTGGCGGCAGCCCTCCTGACGGGTGCCCTGGCCGTGCAGGCGCAGGAACTCAAGATCGGGTTCGTCAACCTTGACCGGGTGCTGCGCGATGCCGCGCCGGCGAAGGCGGCGCAGGCCAAGCTGGAGTCCGAGTTCGGTCGCCGGGAGAAGGACCTCATCGACAGCGAGGCCCGCCTGAAGTCGGCCTCCGACCGTTTCGAGAAGGACGCCCCCACGCTGGCTGAAAGCGAGCGGGCGCGTCGCCAGCGTGACCTGATCGAGCAGGACCGCGACCTGCAGCGCAAGCGCCGTGAGTTCCAGGAAGACCTGAATCAGCGGAAGAACGAAGAGCTGTCGTCGGTGCTGGATCGGGCCAATCGCGTGGTTCGTCAGATCTTTGATCAGGAGAAGTACGACCTGATCGTGCAGGAGGCCGTGTTTGCCAGCGCCCGTGTGGACATCACCGACAAGGTCATCCGGGCCTTGAACGGCGGGTCGAGCAAGTGAGCGAGCAGCAGACCCATGCCCACTCGCACCTAGCCGACAGCCCGTCCTCTGCGTGGTCTGTCAGCCTTGGCGAGCTGGTGGCGGCGTTGGGCGGAGAGCTCCACGGCAACGCTGAACTGCTTATCGCCCGGATCAGCCCGCTGGAGGCGGCCGGCTCGGACAGCATCGCCTTCATCGCCAGCCCGAAGTACAAGGGGCAGCTGGCCACCACTGGCGCGGGCTGCGTCATCGTCAGCCCGGCCCTTCAGGATGAGGCTGCCGCGCGAGGGGCGATCATCGTCACCCCGGACCCGTATCTCTACTTCGCCCGCCTGACACAGTGGTGGGCCCAGCGCACGCGCCCCCAGCCGCAGGTGGGCATTCACCCGACGGCCGTCGTCGATCCCACGGCGGTCATCGGGCAGAACGTGCACATCGGCCCGCTGGCGGTGGTCGAGGCGGGTGTCATTCTTGAAGCCGGCGTCATCGTCGGTCCGCATTGCACCGTGGGCGCCCGCGCCCGCATCGGTGCCGACACGCGGCTGGCTACCCGGGTCACCATCGGTTTCGACTGTGTGGTCGGTGCCCGCTGCCTCTTCCACAGCGGCGTGGTCATCGGCGCCGATGGCTTCGGCTTCGCGCCGAACCAGGGCCGCTGGGAGAAGATCGAACAGTTGGGCGCCGTCCGCATCGGCGACGATGTGGAACTGGGTGCCAACACCTGCATCGACCGCGGGGCGCTGGAAGACACCGTCATCGGCAACGGCGTCAAGCTCGACAACCTCGTGCAGATCGCCCACAACGTTCACATTGGCGATCACTCCGCCATGGCAGGCTGTGTCGGCGTGGCTGGAAGCGCCCGCATCGGCAAGCACTGCACGGTGGGCGGCGCCGGCATGATTCTGGGCCACCTCACGCTCGCCGACCACGTTCACGTGTCGTCGGGCACCCTCATTTCCCGCTCGGTGCTCAAACCGGGCCTCTACAGCGGTGCATTCCCGTTCGACGAGAACGCGAACTGGGAGAAGAACGCAGCGACCCTGCGTCAACTCCACGCCCTGCGTGACCGCATTCGTACCCTTGAAAAGCAAGTGAAAAGCTGATGGACATCCACAAGATCCTTCAAAAGCTCCCCCATCGTTACCCGTTTCTGATGGTGGACCGCGTTCTGGAAGTTGAAAAGAACGTGCGCATCCGCGCGCTGAAGAACGTCACCATCAACGAGCCGTTTTTCCAGGGTCACTTCCCCAACCGTCCGGTGATGCCGGGCGTGATGATGCTCGAGGCGCTCGCCCAGGCTGCCGCGCTGCTGGCGTTCGAAACCCAGGGCAGTGGCGTCGACGACAACTCGGTGTACTACTTCGTCGGCATCGACGGCGCGCGTTTCAAGCGTCCGGTCGAACCGGGTGACCAGCTCTTCCTCGATGTGGCCATGGACCGTAACAAGGGCGGCAT
>JAJUHM010000307.1 GCA_029279925.1 Aquabacterium olei | reverse complement strand
GGCGCGCAGGCGCGCCTCCCGCAGCGGGCGCCGCCTGCTCGGGTGCCGCGGCCGGCGGCGCGGCGTTCGACACGATGCGCAGGTGCACCGCCACCGCGGTGGCGCCACTGCTCCAGCGCAGCTCGAAGGCGTTGCCATCGACCTTGCGCCGCGTCGCGGCGTTGATCATCTTCTCAAGGCCATAGCGGCCGGGCTCATTGAACAGCACCA
Organism: Aquabacterium olei; assembly: GCA_029279925.1. GTDB lineage: Bacteria > Pseudomonadota > Gammaproteobacteria > Burkholderiales > Burkholderiaceae_C > Aquabacterium > Aquabacterium olei_A. Next base: position 4,340 of record JAJUHM010000307.1, on the reverse strand, counting down.
CCTGTCGGCCGCTGTAATCGACGCCCTGCACCTTGGCGCCCGGCGTGCCCGGACCGGGCCAGACAAAATGGGCCCAGCTGGCGGCGCCGTTGCGGTAGCGCAGCACCTGGCCATCGACCTCGACGGTGTACTCGGTCAGCCCCGGTACGGCCTGCGGAAGGAGCTGGAAGACCGTCTGAGGCTCGGCCGGTGTCACCACCCCCCCGGGGGCGCCGCCCCCCGGCACCTGGCCGGTGAGCGGCGCCACCCAGCCGGACAGCCCCTGGATGAACTCGGGACGCAGACGGACCCCCAGGTCGGCCCAGGTGCGCGGGCTGAGCTGGTCGCCGCGCTTGTGCACCAGGGTTCCCAGCGCCTGCTCGACGTACTTGGCCACAGCCCCCTCCGCACCGAACACCTTGGCGATCTCGGCCGGACTGGCCTCGATGCGGGCGGCGCGGTCGAACGGGTACTTCGCGGCCAGGGTGCGCTGATAAGGCTCGTACACCTGCGCCATCCAGACGCGGTTGAGCTCCGCTTCAGCGGGCTTGACGAGCACGGCAAAGGCCTGCATCAGCGGCCGAACCAGCAAAGGCCGCAGGGCTGCGCGCTGGGCATCGCTCATGCCGGCCAGCATGTGTTCATCGACGAACTTCAGCGCATCGGCCAGCTCTCCCTGGCCATCCAGCGTCTGCTGCATCAACTGACGCGCGCCCGGTCCCGGGTCGCCCTGGGTCTTCATCTGGTTGAAGCGCGAGCGCAATTGCGACAGCGCCGCCAGGTAGTTCTTCATCATGGGCTTGGCCCCTTCGCGCGGCATGACGATGCGCGCCACCCCGCCGAACTCACGCCCGATCGGCCCCATGGGAATCTCGGCGGCGCGAACGCCTTCGACGTTCACGTTCACCTGAACCGGCGAGCGCACCATGCCCAGCACCGTCTGCTTGAACCATTCCATGAAGCCGCGCTGTGTCTTGGCCAGGCGTTCGTTGACCAGCGAGGGGTTGTCCCAGGCGGTCTGGTCGTACAGGGCCTGCATCAGCGTGCCCACAGGCGATGCAGCCGGGTCCCCCAGCCGGTTCATCTGCAGCACGGCCTGCTCGAAGCCGGCGAAGTCCTGCACGCTGATGCCTTGCATGAACTTCTGCCACTCGCGCACGTACTCCGTCTTGTAGAGGTGGGTCAGGGCCTTCTGGATCTGTTCGGGGCTGCCCTCCAGCGTCAGGTCGTCCGCGGCGGCCGTCTTGAGCACCCAGTCGCTGGATTGCAGTTCACCATGCGCGGCCTCCTTGATGGCGTCGCGCACATAGCCCTCCCATGCTTCACGGGTGAATGCGCCGGACACCGCGTGGCTTCCCGCCACCACGCTGCGGTCGGCTTCGCTGATCAGACGGGTGACGGTGACCGGGGCGAACCGGACGGCCGCACGCGCCTTGATCTCGGCATAGACGCGCTCCCGCGCCGGCATGCCCTTGATGACGCGGCGCAGGTTGTCGCGGGTCGTGTCCAGCAGCGTCAGGTTCAGCTCCTGCTGCGGGAAGGCCGGGTCGCTCATCTGGCCGACAGCGAACGACATCAGGCGCTCGGCCCGCGCGATCATCTGCTCGCGCGACATCGCGCCGCGGTTGGTCTCCAGCCACCCCCGCCAGAAGCGGGTGAGCTGGTCACTCATGTGCCCGGGTTCCAGGCGGGCCCGGTCTCCCATCATCAGATAGGCCTTGAGCGCGTTGTAGGCCTCGGCCACATCGGTGCTGGATGCGCGCGTGTATGGCGAGGCGGAAGGCGGCATCCCCTGCCCGCCCGTTTGCATGGCCACCGACACAGCCGACGCGGCCTCTTCGGCGGGTGCGGCCCCCGCGGCCATCACGCCACCGGCCTCACCCAGGCGCTGCAGGGGCTTGAGCTGTGCCGCATGCGCATTGACCTCGCCCAGGTAAGCCGCGATGGCATCGGCCGAGGGCTTGAGCACCACGGCCTGCAACCCGGCAAAGTACTCTTCCTTGAGACGCTGCTCGATCACATCGCCCTGATAGAGCCCCAGCCCGATCGACCATGGGCGGGTGCTGCGGTAACGCTGCATCTGCTCGAGGCGATCCTGCAGGATTTCCAGCGCCTCCAGGCGGGAGCCCAGGTCGGTCCGCTGTGCCTGGATGCGCTCGGCCTTGACCATGTCGGCCTGCACGTGCGCCACGAGCTGCCGGTTGCCCATCCACGACCAGGTCCAGCCGGCCAGGAGCACCCCCAGCAGCAACACGCCCCCGAAGAACGTTGCATAGCGCAGCCGAAGCTTGCGCCGGCTGGTGTACTGCTGCACCAGCTGCCGGTCCGCGAAGATCACGCGGGAGAAAAGCTCCTTCAGGAAGAAGCCGCTTTGCGAGTACACCGCCGCCGACGTGCCGGGTTGCAGTTGCAGGCCGAACTGGCTGGCCACCCGCTCACTGGCCCGGCTGGTGGACTGCCCCTCCTGCACCGCACTGGTGAAGTAGAAACCGCGGAAGATGGGCTGGAACTGGTAGGGGTTCTCTTCGAACAACGTGTTGATGAAGGTGCGCAGCGCCGGCTTCAACGCAGCGAACTCGAGCGGGAAGGTCAGCACACCAGGGGGCAGCTGCTCTCCGCGGTGCAGGGACATGCGTGCCACCGACGCCGCCTTCAGGCCCTCATAGAGCTCGTCGAAGTGCTTGTCGAACAAGGCCACGGCATCACCGCGTGCGCTGGTGTCATAGGCCAGCGTCGCGCCCCAGACCTTGTCGCGCTCCTGCCGATCCCGGTCTTCGAAGAACTCGACGAATCCGGCGATCAGGTCTGCCTTGGTGAACACGACGTACACCGGCGCGAACACCTCGAGCCGCTCGGTGAGCTCCTGCACGCGCTGACGCAGCTTGAGGGCGAGGTCGATCGCGAACTCGGGCTTGTGGCCAGCCAGCTCGGCCACGCTGACGGCGATGATGACGCCATTGAGCGGCGCCATCGGTCGGTGCTTCTTCAGCAGCGACAGGAAGCCGAGCCACTCCTTGCGGTCTTCCTCGTGCACGGCATAGCGCCCCGCGGTGTCCAGCAGGATGCCTTCGGTCGTGAAGTACCAGTCACAGTGGCGTGTACCGCCGATGCCCTGGATGACCTGGTCCGTGTTCTCGGCAAAGGGAAACTTCAGGCCCGACTTCACCACCGCCGAGCTCTTGCCGGCCGCGGGATTGCCGATGACCGCGTACCAGGGCAGCTCGTAGAGCGCCGCGGAGCCGGAGGTCTCGCCCAGCTTGGACGACTTGATGAGGCGCACGGCCTCGGCCATGCGTTCCCGCACGGCCACCACCTCGTCCTGCTGCTCGGGGCCGGCCCGGCGCACAGCCTGATCGGCTTCGGCAGCCATGGCGTCTTCCAGGGCCTGGGCAGCCCGGCGGGCGCGCCACCGGCGCACGCCCCACACCGTGAGCCATGCCACGCCCAGCAGACCCAGCACCACAGCGGCCCATACCAGGCCCACGCGCATTGCGTCCGCCCCCAGCAACAGCAGGCCCGCGAGCGCCGCCACGCCGATCACGGTCAGCACACGGGGGTTGAGCAGAAAATTCCAGATTCGTTGCATGCGGGTATCCGTCTCAGGCGGCGTTCGACACGGGGGTGGGCTGGTCGGCGGCGGGGCCGTCACCCGGGCCATCGGACCGAGGGCGGCTCAAGGGCACGACCACGCGCTCGTGTCCGTCCTGCATCAGCACGGCCAGCGTCGCGGTGGCGTCCGGTTCAGCGAAATGGAGCGCGGTGTGCGCCAGCGCGATCGGCGCCACGGCTCGGGCGGCACCGAGGTCACCGCAGGACTCGCCCACGCGGATCACCTGCGTGGCCGGGTCCAGGTCGGGCAGACTCAGCTGCACCGATTCGTACAACTCGGCCGCACGGCTGCCGCGGTGGTCGGCATCGGTGACGACAGCCCCCACCACCGTCGCCCCCCCCACACGGCGAGCAGCCGCACCATCCAGCAGCGCGCGCAAGGTGTCGATGCTGGCGCGTCCGGCGGCATCGGCCGACTTGGCCCGACGGGCAAGCAGGGGACGGCCCAGCCGAACGGCGGGCACATCACCGGCCGCGGGCAGAGGCCAGTGCGGGCATGCCAGCAACAGCCCGGCCGCGGCCTCGCCGGGCACCAGGCCCGCCTGATGCTGTGCGGTGAACAACTCGCCGCGTGACTGCATGCGCTCGATCGCGTCGTCGTCGAGGGCGCTGTCCACGGTCAGCACCAGCATCAAGGCGGGTGCCGCTGTGCGCTGCCAATGCACCAGCACCTGGTCGACCTCGGACCACAGGACCTCGGGTGTCTCCGGTGGCGTCGTGTGCCATTCCAGTGCGCGGCACCCGGTCTGCTC
>JAJUHM010000306.1 GCA_029279925.1 Aquabacterium olei | reverse complement strand
GACCGCGGTGCTGGTTTCTCCCGGCAGCGCGATAAAAACCGCAGCCGGGTTAAAAGGCAAGCGCATTGCCACGGGTAAAGGGTCGATTGGCCATTTCGTGGCGCTGAACAAGCTGCTGCATTTTTTCATGACCCACCCGGAGCGGGTGCACAGCCGTGCCCAGCTGCTGGACCGCGTGTGGGGGGATCACGTGTTCATCGAAGAGCGCACGGTCGATGTGCACGTGAAGCGTCTGCGTGAGGCCTTGGCGCCCGTGCAGCGCTCGCAGTTGATCGAGACCGTGCGCGGCGCGGGCTACCGACTGACCCAGCAAGTGGCTGCCGATGCGGCCTGAGTGAGCTGACCCATCATCGTGGATACCAGTAATTCGTGGCTCTGGTCGCGCATCGGGGCGCGCTTGCTGACAGCCGCAGCCGGGGGGCTGCTGGGGTGGTGGGCCGGACATCTCATCGAGCACCCCGTCGCGCTCGGGCTGGTCGGTGCGGCCATTGCCGTGTTGACGATTTCGGTGCTCGACACCCTCAAAGGGCATGCCGTGCTCGACTGGTTGCGCACACCCGAGGCGGTTCCTCCTGAACTGCCCGGGCTGTGGGGCGAGGTGGCGCACCGCATACAGCGCGTGGTTTACCTCAAGGACAAGCAGATTGCCGAAGAGCGCGCCAGGCTGGCGCAGTTTCTCTCCGCGATCGAAGCCTCGCCGAATGGCGTGATGCTGCTGGACGCGACCGAGCACATCACCTGGATCAGTCCGAGTGCCGCAGATCACTTTGGCCTCCATCCGCAGCGCGACTTGCAGCAGCGTGTCACCAACTTGGTCCGGCAGCCGGCCTTCGTGCAGTACCTGGCGCTCGGTGACTACCGTGAGCCGGTCAAGTGTCCTACCCCTCGGGGCGGACAGGGCTTTCTGCTGGTTCATGCCCGGACGTACGGCGACGGCCTGAAGCTGGTGCTTTCTCAGGACATCACCGAGCGGGAGCGGGCCGAGACCATGCGTCGGGACTTCGTGGCCAATGTGTCGCACGAGATCCGCACGCCGCTGACGGTGCTGTCCGGCTTCATCGAAACCCTGTCCAGCCTGCCGCTGACGGAGGTCGAGCGCAAGCGGGTGGTCGACCTCATGATGCAGCAGGCCGAGCGGATGCAGAGCCTGGTGGCTGACCTGCTGACGCTCGCGCAGATCGAGGGCAGTCCCCGCCCGGCGTCCGATCGCTGGATCCGCGTGGACGAATTGCTTCGTCGGATCGAAACGGATGCCATGGGACTGTCCAGGGAGCGCCATACGCTGCGCTTTCAGGTCGACACGGGCGGCAAGGTGTGCGAGCTGGCAGGGGTGGAACGCGAGTGGCTGAGCGCCATGGGCAACCTGGTCAGCAATGCCATCCGCTACACCCCGGACGGCGGGCAGATTCTGGTGTCCTGGCAACTGGGTGCCGAGGGGGGAGCCGAGTTCACGGTGCGTGACAGCGGCATCGGGATTGCGCCCGAACACATCGCGCGGCTCACCGAGCGCTTCTACCGCGTCGACGGCAGCCGCAGTCGTGAAACGGGCGGAACGGGCCTGGGTCTGTCCATCGTCAAGCACGTCGTGCAGCGCCATGGCGGTGAGCTTCGGATCGCCAGCGAGGCGGGCAAGGGCTCCACGTTCACGATCGCCGTGCCGGCTGCGCGCATCCGGGTGCAGTGATCTGCAGGCGGTCGGGCCCACGGTGCCATCGACCTGGCTCGAGGCCCCACCGTCGTCACGCTGGTTACTCTGATTTGCGGTAGACGACGATCTGCTCGGAATTGCGCGTGCGCTGGTTGAAACGCGCCACGAGTGTCCATCCAGGCAACTCGCGAGCCTGTGCCCGGCCTCCGAGGCGAACCAGCAGGGTGGGGCAGTTTGTGGCACGCGGTTGCATCCCGCGGGGCACGCCATCCACGGTGTAGCCGCCGAAGTACTCCAGTCCGGTCAGCAGGGCCACGGGCGCACCGGGCGCGTACACGCAACTGCCGGCCGGGATGGAGGAGGACACCCGCTCGAGCAGAAGGCGGTAGCTGCGCGCCTGGTCGAGCAGCGGCAGCCACAAGGTCATGAAAAGCAGCCAGCACAGGGCAACGCCACCTGCAGGCAGCACGAGGCTCTTCCACAAGGCGTGGCTCTGGCGGGCGGTACGCCAACGGACGAGGGCGAGCCACAGCACCGTGGCAGCCACGGCGGGCACCAGTGCCACCCATGAAAACAGGGCTTCGTATCCAGGAACCAGCTTGGCCGCATTTGCCGCCACCTTCACGGGCTTGCCGGTGTGCATGGCGATGTAGATCAGCCAGATGGCGCCTGCGCACAGCGTGAAGAAACACACCGAGAACCAGTCGATCGCCGCACCCAGCCCACGCTGAAGAATCGGCAGGGCGAATGCAGCGAGCACGGCCAGAGGGGGAAGGGCGGCCAGCAGGGCTCGCTCGTTGGCGCCCATGGCCAGCGAGGATGCGAGGCCGGCCAGCGCCACCAGCAGCGGCGCTGCAATGTGGCGGCGCTGCAGCTGGCGACGCCAGTGCCAGAGGGTCAAGGCGGCCAGCGGCAAGGTGGGCCAGGTGAACCAGACAACCAACTGCAGGGCATCCGCCGCGCGCAGGGAGTCGCTGATGCGCCATGTCCAGCCCGAGAGCCCCATCGTGGTCAGCGCGGTGGCCAGTGCGCCGGCAATCGTGGCCGCGCCCAGCACCCAGGGAAGGTGGGCCCGCACGGCCTGCGATCGCGAGCGCGTTGCCACGATGCCGCCCAGGATGCCGAGCACCACGGCCACGGCCGGGCTGCCACTGAGCGCCATGATCAGAAGACCGAGCACCACGGCCACGCGGGCCTTGGCCGGTGCCGGCTCGGCCGCCGCCAGGCTGTACAGAAAGAGGGTGCTGCCCGTGAGCTGCAGCAGTTCAGGCGTTGTTTCGTGTCCGAGTTGCAGCAACCCCAGGCTGGCGATCAAGGCAAGCAGGGCCCCGTCCGCAACCGCGCGCGCGTAGTCCTGGGGCGCCGCTTCCCCACCGAATGCCAGGGGCACCGGTTGGGCCGCCTCGGTGCGTGCGAGGTGATAGGTGCTGTACCAGGTGAGTGCCAGGATCAGCACCAGCAGAGCAGCGAACGGGATACGGGCGGCCAGTGCAGGGTCGACCCAGGGGGAGAGGGCCCAGATGCTGGCCCCACCCAGCCAGTACGGCAGGATGCCCCCACCCGTTGGGAGCACGCCCCCCACATTCGGCTGCAGCCAGGATGATTGACCGAGCGCCAGGCTCCACATGTGGCCGAACGAGGCGATGTCTTCGTTCTTCCAGGGATCGCGCCCCAGCAGGCCGGGGATCACATACGCTGCGCAGAAGAGCCACAGCGCCCACCGGGGCAGACGGCGTACGGCCTTCTGGGTCACGAGGGCGGGCGAAATGGTCGGGGCCTGCGGGTGAGCGTGCATGCGGTATCAGGCGAGGGAAGGGCGGGCCGGGATGCGGCCGCTCAGTATGCCGGTAAAGAAAAAGGGCAGCCTGCGCTGCCCTTTGCTTGACTCCTGAAGCCGGGCGGTGCCAGGCTGAGCCAGTACAAGATCACTTCTTGAGGTGAGCGAACTTGTTGCGGAACTTCTCGACGCGACCGCCCAGCGAGTCGACCGACTTCTGGGTGCCCGTGTAGAAAGCGTGCGATTCAGAAGAGGTTTCCAGCTTGAACAGGGGCAGCTCACGGCCGTCTTCCCAGGTGGTGGTTTCCTTGGTAGGAGCGCACGAACGGGTCACGAACTTGAAACCGTTGGACTGGTCGACGAAGACGACGTCGCGGTAATTGGGGTGGATACCTTGCTTGGGCATGTCAAAACCTCTTGCTGTTTGCATCATCGGGAGCCACCGGGCACCGCGCCTGGCACTTTCCGACAGCCGGAAAACCTCAGATTGTAGCACGGCGCAGCGTCATGTCGCTGCGCTCAGGGCCCCAGGATGCCCAGGGCCCGCGGTCCGAGCGCCAGTGCGCTCAACCGCCACGACGCATCATGTCGAAGAAGTCGTGGTTGTTCTTGGTGGACCGCATCTTGTCGAGCACGAACTCCATCGCCTCGATCTCGTCCATCGGGTAGAGCAACTTGCGCAGGATCCAGCTTTTTTGCAGGATCTCTGGCTTGAGCAGCAGTTCTTCGCGACGGGTGCCCGACTTGTTGATCAGGATGGACGGGTAGACACGCTTTTCGGCCATGCGACGGTCCATGTGGATTTCGCAGTTGCCGGTGCCCTTGAATTCTTCGTAGATCACCTCGTCCATGCGGCTGCCCGTGTCGACCAGGGCCGTGCCGATGATGGTCAGCGAGCCGCCTTCCTCGACGTTGCGGGCGGCACCGAAGAAGCGCTTGGGGCGCTGCAGGGCGTTGGCGTCCACGCCGCCGGTCAGCACCTTGCCGGAGCTGGGCAGAACGTTGTTGTAGGCGCGGGCCAGGCGGGTGATCGAGTCAAGCAGGATCACCACGTCCTTCTTCATCTCGACCAGGCGCTTGGCGCGCTCGATCACCATTTCGGCAACCTGCACGTGGCGCTGGGCCGGTTCGTCGAAGG
>JAJUHM010000305.1 GCA_029279925.1 Aquabacterium olei | reverse complement strand
GGGGGGCAGCAGCAACCCCACGCGCGTGGCCGGCCCGGCGCCTGCCGGCGCGATGAACTTCCCGGCACAGGAACAGAAGCCCGTCCGCATCGTGCTGGACAACTGACATGACCCGCGGACAGACCGTCTTCATCGCGCTGCTGACGGCGCTCTACCTCTGCTTCGAGCTCGCCTTCAACGCCCGCCTGCTGGACGTGGTCGGGGGCGCGCCGACCACGGACCAGCTCCACCGCATCGAGGTGTTCGGCCGCAGCCTGTCCGGCGTGGCCGTGGCGCTGGTGGTGCTGCAGGTGCTGCTCGGGCGCAGGCAGCGCTCGGGGCGGCGCACGCCCAGCTTCATCGCCATCGCCTTCTGGTGTGCGCTGTCGGGGGGCGTGGTCTATGGCTCGCTGCAGACCCTGGTCGAGCAGCTCGTGGCGACCAGCAGCCCGTCGTTTCGCCGTGCCAGCCTCAACATCGTGCTGGTCCAGCGCGCGCTGGTGGAGGGTCGCGTCGAGCTCGATGGCCTCACCGACGACGCCGGTCTGTTCGGGCAGCCGGCCGGCAAGGCCTTTCTGGCGCAGTTTCCCGTGATGGCGGCCTCGGTCGACCGGCTCGACGAGAAGATCCACGACGCCAAGCTCACGCTGATCCGCCGCCAGGTCGAGCAGTCGCTGGGCTGGCCGGCCGGCTACTACGGCCGCTACGTCGAGGCCGTGAACAAGACGCAGGACCAGTGGCGACGTTATGCCCGCATGCCCGGCGCCGGCGACATGGACGACGAAGTGGCACGCCGCCAGGATCAGGCCTGGGGCGACTACCTGCGCGACCTGGGCCGGCGCGGCTGGACGCCCTCGACCGTGCCGGGCGGCGCCCAGGATGCCGTGCGGCGCAAGGTGCGCCAGCGTGTGCCCGTGCCGGCCAGCTGGGACCTGGCCGACGAAGCGACCTTCCGCGAGGCCGTGGCCACGCAGGTGCGCCGCAAGGCCGATCGCGCCGGCGCCCAGGGCCTGACCGTCAAGGGCCGGCGCATCCCGGCGGGCCTGGGCTGGCCCGCCTTCTTCGCCCACCCCGGCGTGCAGGCCGAGCTGCGTGACAAGCTGCACCTGCCCGCCGGCATCGTGCTGCAGCCCGGCTACCGGGATGGTGCCGCGTTCCAGCGCGAGGTCTTCCAGCCCCTGGTGGACAAGATCGCCCGCGAGGAACTGACCCGCTACGACGCGCCGGTTGAAGACTTTGCCGACGGCCGCCCGCTGGCCGACCGGGGGCTGGACGCCGCGCGTGCAGCCATCGTGCCGCCGGTGGCGCTGTTCTTCTCGTTGCTGGGTGCCGTGGGCCACCTCGCCAAGCTGAGCTACCTGCTGCTCTCGCTCACGGTGGCGGCCGTGCCCGCGTGGCAGGCACGCGCCCGCTTCCTATGGGCCACGCCCATTGCCGTGCTGGCCCTGGTCTGGCTGGCCCTGAGCTGGATCGACAACCCTGTCACCGAAAGCCGCCTGTACGCCTACATGCGCGACAAGGTGCGCGACGGCTACGCGCAGCCCGACGGTCTCAATGTGCGTGGCCGGCTTCTGGGCAACGCCCTGCATGTGGTGGCGGTGGGCCAGGGCTATGGCTACCCCGTCAATGAACTCGTTCGCACCCGCCTGCTGGGCGGCATCACCTATGGCTATGTGCCTCCCAACCCTTGAGCCCCGCAGGCTGGCTCGCCGTCTGAGCCTGACGCTCGCCCTGCTGGCACCTGTCCTGGCCCAGGCCACCTGCCAAGGCATGGCGTTGCACGCCCACCGGGGCACCCCCGATGCGCCCGAGAACGCCCAGAGCGCCATCGTGCGGGCCTTCGATGGCCCCTGGGATGGCGCCGAGATCGACATCCAGCAGCTGGCCGATGGCCATTGGGTGCTGCACCACGACCTGCAGGTGAGTCGCACCACGACCCTGAGCGGCCGCCGTGTTCAGGACCTGTCCAGCGCCGCATGGAAGGAGGTGCTGCTGAAGGACCGTGCAGGGCGCGTCACGCGCGAGCCCGCGCCCTTTCTGAGCGCAGTGCTCGACAAGCTGCGCGATGACGACCGGGACAAGGTACTCAATGTCGAACTCAAGCAGAGCAACAGCCGCTGCGACGCCGCCCAGCAGGCGGTGGCCACATTGCACCGCGGCCTGCCGGATGGCAACTGGTTCCTGACCGCCATCGAGCGCCGGCAACTGCAATGCGCCCGCCAGGTCGACCCGGCAGGCTACCTGGGCCTGATCGTGCTCGATCCCCAGGCGCTGGCCCGCCAGAATCCGGCCACCCGCAACAGCGCCAGCCGGCTTCAGCCGCCTGTGCTCGACGACGCCTGGCTGCGCCGCCTGCAGCAGGAGATCGGCAAGCCCGTCGGCGTGCACGTCGACATCAACACGCTGGCAGCCAATCCGCGCCTGTTGCCCCTGGCCCGCGACCTCGGCATCCCCGTGTTCACCTACCACCTGGGCGCCGACGCCGAACACGCCCGCGCCCTGCGCGAAGCGCGGCGCACCACGGGCCTGCTGCCCAGCGGCGCCATCATCGATGGCCAGCCGGCCGCCTTCTGTGACGGGGTGGCCGCGCCATGAGTGAACAGACCTCCACCGCCGAAGCCCCGGCCACCGCACCGGCGGCCGATCCCGCCCACCCGCCCGGCCTCGTGCTGGGCGTGGTCGCTGCGCACATCGAGCCCGTCACGCGCTTCGACGCCGCGGACCTGACACAGACCGCGCCAGAGGAGACCTACGGTCTGCCCGTGGAGATCGCGGTAGATCAGTTCGTGAGCTTCTCGGAAAGCGTTCACACCGGCCCGGCGCGGCTGCCAGCCGGCACCGACAAGCACCCCGGCGAGTACGGCTTCCGGCAGGACCTGTCCGAGCGACTCGCACGGGCCCAGGAGGAAGCTCCGCGGGCCCTGCAAGCCTGGGCCAACGAGCAGGTCGGCAGCTACCGGCGGCTGATGCCTCGCTCAGCCGGCTTCCTGCGTGCGCCGGGCAGCGTCGGCTACGAGCACACCTGCCACCAGTGCAGCGGCGCCTGCCAGGTCTCGTGCCCATCCTGCTCCGGCGTGGGTCACACCAACTGCCACGCCTGCTTTGGCGCCGGCAAGATCAACTGCTATTCGTGCCACGGCACCAAGCACCTGTCGTGCAGCAGCTGCGGCGGCCGGGGATCGTGGACGGAACAGGTCAGCCAGCAGACCTGGAACCACAGCAGCAACAGCTACGTCACGAGCTACCAGACGGTCTACCGCAGCTGCTCGGCGTGTTCCAGCAGCGGGCGCACCACGTGCTACCACTGCGGCTACGACGGCAAGATCAGCTGCAGCGGCTGCTTCGGCAAAGGCCACATCGACTGTGCGCGCTGCCATGCCACCGGCCGCATCGACTGCCCTGGCTGCCTGGCCTCGGGCATCCAGCACGTGCGCGGCACCATCACCGCCGAGGTGGTGCACGACGAAACCCTGTCCGTCGTGACGCCCGACGAGACGCTGCGCGCCCTGGTCGAGCACAAGGTGCCGCGCGAAGACATGCCTCAGCTGGGCGCCCTGCTGGACGTGCTGCACAGCGTGCAGGGCCAGGCCCTCGAAACCCGGCACCGCCTGCGCCTGGACGTGCGCCGCGCCAGCCTGCGCGCCAGCGACGACGACTTCGTGCTGTACGGCTTCGGGCCCGAGGCCCGCGTGTTCAGCTTCGAGAACATCGCTGGCCACATGCTGGCCGATGACCTGGCCGCCCTCGAAGCCCGCGTGGCCGGCTCGGCACGCTGGCGGCGCCACCGTGGCAGCGACCTGCTCGACACCACGGCCGACTTCCTGCGCTCCGAGCTCAACATGCTGATCGCCGAGCGGGTGGCCGATGCCAAGGCCAGCCCGGAGGATGCCGCCGCCGCCGTCGAGACCCATTTCAAGGGCCTGGTCGACCAGGCTTACGTGGCCCGGGCCACCACCGCGTTGCGCACCGCCCTGGCCCGGCTGTACGGCTCGGAGCTGACCGAGCCAGCCATCTACCTGTGCGGGCTGACCGCGCTGGCCGCCGGCGCGCTGTACGGCACCGGCTGGCCCGCCCCGGGCGCCTGGCAGCCCGTGCTCTGGAGCCTGGGCGGTGGCGCGCTCGCGTGGTTGGCACTCGAGTGGACAACGCGTCGCCGCATCGCCCGCCATTTCGACGGCGATTTCGGTCGCCGCGTCCTTGAACAGCTCAAGGCCAACGGCAGTGTCAAGCGCTGGCGCATCGGCATGGGCGTGGCCGCCCCGGTGGCCGTGTGGCTGGCCCTGGTCGGCACGGGCATGCTGCCCTTCGTGCGCCAGCACCACACGCTGCAGCAGGCCCGCGCCGATGCGCAGATGCTGCTGGCGCAGTGGCCGATGCAGTTCGAGCCCGACCTGCGCCTGCGCACCTACCCGGCCGAAGCCGTGCTCGAAGAGCAGGCCCAGGCGGGGCAGACGCAGGCCCAGCTCATCCTGGCGTGGCAGAAGCTGCTGGGCGCGGGCGGGGCCACGAAGGACGTGGCCGGCGCCGCCCGCCTGCTGGAGCAGGCCGCCCCGCAGGCCCGTGAAAGCAGCCTGTGGCAGGCCGCCAAGGCCGTGCAGCT
>JAJUHM010000304.1 GCA_029279925.1 Aquabacterium olei | reverse complement strand
GTGCTGGTGGCACTGGGCCTAGCGGGCATAGCCACCTTGCTACTCCAGCCTATCCCACCCGCACTGCTGCAGTTCCAGCCGGAACTCGCTCAGATGCCCGAGTGGGCAATCAAGCTTTTGGGGCTACTCAACCCGATATTGCTGCTGTGCGTTGCCGCGTGGTGCGGGGCGATGGTCGCGCATCGGGTCGGACTGCGCAGCCTTCTGGCGGGCGCGGGAAGCACGAACGATGTCACTCACGGCTGGGGGCTGTCCGCCGCCATGGGGTTGGTAACCGGCGCTCTGTTGGTGGCGCTGGACTTGGCTCTGGCGCCTTGGGTGGGTCCTGCGTGGGAGCAATTCCTCAAGAGCGCATCGCAACCAACCTTGCAAAGCCTGGCGATGGGCGTCATGTACGGTGGAATCACCGAAGAAGTCCTGATGCGCTGGGGCTTGATGAGCACCCTGGCATGGGTCCTGTGGGTCTGCACCGGCAAGCGTCGCCTGGGGCTTGCCCTGATGGTGGCGGCCGCGCTCACCGCCGCCGCCTTTGGCGCCGCGCATCTGCCAGCCCTGGCGGCCCAGGTGGAGCTGAACAACGCCATCGTGGCGCGCACCTTGGTGTTGAACGGGCTGGCCGCCCTGGTCTACGCCTGGGTGTTCTGGCGCCACCACCTGGAGGCGGCCATGCTGTGCCACGCATGCTCACACCTTGCCATGGGGGCTTTGTGGGCCTGGCTGTGAACTCTCCAGCACCTCGCGCACCGGTTCGGCAGCACCACCTGGACCGGCTCAAGGTGCTGCTGACTGCCCTCGTGGTGTTCCACCACACGGCCATCACCTATGGAGCTGCGGGCGACTGGTTCTATCGGGAGCCTACCGCGGAAGAAACGGTCACCAGCCAGGTGCTGACCCTGTTCTGCGCGGTGAACCAGTCCTTCTTCATGGGCATGTTCTTTCTTCTGTCGGGCTACTTCACGCCTGGCTCCCTGCAACGCAAGGGAGCGGCGCGTTTCCTGAAAGAGCGGCTGATTCGGTTGGGCATTCCGCTGCTGGTGTTCGGAACGGTGCTGGGTCCGATGACGGTCCAAATCGCCGATGGTGCGGCCTGGCGCGACCTGCGCTGGACCTTGGGGACCGACATCGGTACGCGCTTCGTGATGGGGCCGCTGTGGTTCTGCTGGGCACTGTTGATTTTTTCTCTTGCGTTTGTGATGGTGAGTCGCACCCGTGTGAGCCTGGACCGACCGCGCCTTCCCGCACCCGAAACGCTGCTGGCCATTGCGGTGCTTGTCGGTCTGGCCGCGTTTGCTGTGCGGCTGGTGGTACCGGTGGGACGCAACGTGCTGGGATTGCAGTTGGGCTACTTCGTGTCGTACGTGGTGCTGTTCGCCGCTGGCTGCATGGCCGGCCGATACAAACTGCTGGAGGCGCTGAGTGCCGCCCATGTCCGTCCCTTGCTGTGGGTGGCGCTGGTGGCGCTGCCCATGCTTCCAGCCCTGATGTTCGCGCTTGAACGGGTGGGTCTGCCCCAAGCTGGATTCGCCGGTGGCTGGAACCTAGCGGCCTTTTCCTACGCCCTGTGGGAGCCCCTGGTGGCGTGGGGTGCCATCGGTGGGCTGCTGGTCTGGGGCCAACGGCAACTCAACTACCCGTCGCGGGCTTGGCCGTTCTGGGCCGACAACGCCTACGGCGCGTTTGTGGTGCACGCGCCGGTGCTGGTGCTCGTGTCCATGGCGGGGGCATCACTCGACTGGCATCCATTGGCGAAGTGGCTTTGCGTGGCGTCATTGGCCACGGCTTTGTCCTTCCTGGTGTCGTTTTTCTTGAGGCGGCTGCCAGCTGCCAAGAAAGTTCTTTGAGTCCTTTTCGATGAATCTCTCATTCAACTTCTCGCCATTCGCTCCTCGGATGTTGTCCTCAAGCGAGTGGTCGCCCGTCCAGCACAGCTGGTGGCAAATCCGCAGTTACAGCGAAGCAGACTTCTATCCTTGCCTTGCTGTCTGGGCCAAGGCAAGCTGGCGGGCACATCGGTTCCTGGGGTTGCGCACCTGGCTCAAACAGGCCTGGCGGCTTTGGCGAGACCAACTGCACAGCGCCGCCAAATGGGTCTTTGTGCAGCAAGGAGAGGTGTGCGGCTTCATCGCCGTCCAACCGCGTCACCACATCGCCGGCCTGTTTGTTGAACCTGCCCGCCAAGGAATGGGTATTGGCGGCAAGTTGGTGGCCCATGCGCACGCGTTGGTCGAGCTCGACAGCGTCGATGTCTATTCGCTCAATCTGCCTGCGCGGCAGTTCTATGAACGCCAAGGGTTTCGCGTCACAGATGTCTGCCCGGCTGATGCAGACGGAGCGCCGTATGCGTTGCTTCGGATGAATCGGCTGGCTTCAACTGCGCCCCACCCGCCCGAATCTACGAGGCACATCACATGAGGTTCATCCGGTCTGCAGAGTTCACAGCCTCGAAGGCTTGGGGTGCATTGCCCATTGCCACAATGAACGGGGTCACGGTCCGTCTCCATTGGACCGACCAGCCCTACCAGTGGCATGTCAATGACGGCGAAGAAGTCTTTGTCGTCATGGATGGCCGGGTTTGCATGAAGTACCGGCTCGATGGCGTGGAGCACGAACGCATGTTGGAGATGGGTGACATCTTCCACGCCACTGAAGGCTGCGAACACGTGGCGCACCCGGTGGGGGCGGCGCGCATCCTGGTGATAGAGCGCGAGGGCTCTGTGTAGGCAGCTACGCAACAGAAGATGGACTCTTTCCTGCTGTTTACGCTCTTTGGATTTCTGTCAGGAGTCACCACTGCTCTCTTCGGCTTTGGTGGTGGCTTTGTTGTTGTCCCACTCATCTTCCAGTCTGCATCTCTTTCGCTTTTGGTGGCGGGACAGTCGCCTGACGCAGCGATGAAGGTGGCGGTTGCCACGTCCGCCTGCGTGATGATTTTTGGTTCCTTGATAGCGACTTGGCGTCACCATCGCCTGGGCTCTCTGGATTGGTCACTGCTGAGGCCGCTGCTCGCCCCGATTGGGTTGGGCGCCGCCATAGGAGCCTACAGCGCTGCACTGATGAACGGAATGTGGTTGCGATGGGCATTCATTGGCTATCTGGCGGTCACGATACTGGACAGCATCTTTCGACCAGGATTCCTGCACCTTCCTGCTGCCGCGCCCACAAAGTCAGCCAGACGACCTGGGGTATTGACCGGAGGTGTGGTGGGTTGGGTGGCCGCACTGCTTGGGGTCGGCGGGAGCGTGATGACCGTGCCACTGCTGCGCCGTAGTGGGGTCTCGATGGCAGGGTCCACAGCCATGGCGAACCCCTTGACGCTGCCCGTCGCGCTCGGCGCGACTCTGGTCCACGCGTCCATGTCACGGGGGGCAGTTCCGTACTTCGGGGAGTGGTTCCTCGGGTATATCGATGTCCGCAGTAGCGCCGCTCTCGCACTTGGCTCCTGGTTGGGCATCCAGGCTTTCGCGCCATGGGCCAAACGCATACCGGACCGATGGCACGCCAGGGTTTATCTGGCCATGCTCACGCTGGTTTTGTTGAGCATGCTGTTTGCCAGATGAAGAGGACAACGGCGACCGGGAGACGGCTTTTGTACCGGTAGGTACCAGAAGCCGGGAAAGCCGTGTTTCGACGAGCCGTACGCAGAGCGCTGCTGGAAGCACGCGCGGGGTCAGAAACCGGCAAGCTACTCACCCAAAGGAGGCTTGAAATCCTTATACGAATATGGCAAGAAACATAGAAATCAAGGCACACGTAGACGACCTGAACGCTGTCACTTTGCTCGCTGCCGAGATGGCGGACGGTGCCTCATTGCATATCGAGCAAGACGACACATTTTTCAGATGCGACAGCGGTCGATTCAAGCTCCGGTGTTTTAGCGAGGTGTCTGGCGAGCTCATTTTTTACCAGCGCCCGGATGATGGCGGTCCAAAGGAATCGTTCTACGTAAGAACACCCACAACCGACCCCGTGGGCCTACGAGAAACGTTGACACTGGCGTATGGCCAAGTCGGACGCGTGAGGAAGAGGCGGACCCTGTTTCTAGCGGGCAGGACACGCATCCACCTCGACCAAGTCGAGGGCCTTGGCTCCTTTCTCGAACTGGAGGTTGTACTGCGCGAGGGCGAAAGCGTCGATGAGGGGGTTGCAGAGGCACATGCATTCATGTCGGCGCTCAACATCAAAGAGTCCCAGTTGGTCACCGGGTCCTATCTCGACCTGCTGAGCAAGGCAGGAGCGCCGCAGAGCACCTGAGACTGTGGCGCCCGCGCACCTGTCAAGTGAACAAGGCCTGGACCTCAATCTTTACCAGAGCTCCCCCTGTAGAGCTCACCCCTGACTGTGGACCTCACTGGAAACCCGCTGCTGAAGCGCGTCGCGTTCTCCTGCTTGAACTCGGCGGAGTCAATAATCAAGTGCAACACCCCTGATCTTCCTTGCACGTGACCCTGCCACCGCCTCATGGGAACCCGTTATCAGCACCTGAGCGCCGAGGAGCGCGCCACCATCATGATCCTGCTGCAACAGGGCTGCTCGGCACGCAGCATTGCCCGCACGCTGCGACGCTCGCCGTCGACGGTGACGCGCGAGATCCGGCGAGCGCTGGACTGGCC
>JAJUHM010000303.1 GCA_029279925.1 Aquabacterium olei | reverse complement strand
CCCCAGGTCGACCACCACGCGCCCGTGACACAGCACGTGGCTGGGGCGGGCCGCGCCGCTCATCACGGGGGCCATGGCCGGGTCGTGCAGCCCCCATTGGCGCGGTTCGTTCAGCGGCAGGATCACCAGGTCGGCGGCCTGACCGGGCTGCAGTGTGCCGACGGCGGCCAGGCCCAGGACGCGGGCGCCGCCGGCCGTGCCCATGTAGAGCACTTCTTCGGCCGTGATGGCGTCGGCGCCGCCGACGGCGCGGTGCACCATCCAGGTGGTGTGGGCCTCGTGGAGCATATCGGCCGCTTCATTGGATGCGGCGCCATCGACGGCCAGGGACACGCGCCCGCCAGCGCGGTGCAGTGCGGGCGCGGGGGCCACCCCTGATCCGAGCCGGCAGTTGCTTTGCGGGCAGTGCGCCATGCCAGTGCCCGTGCGCGCCAGCTTGGCCAGGTCGCTGTCGCTGAGGTGGACCAGATGGGCGTACCAAACGTCCTCGCCCAGCCAGCCGTGCTGCTCGACAAAGTCCACCGGGGAGCAGCCGTGCACCTCCTGGGTGTAGCGGATGTAGTCGGCGGTTTCGCTCAGGTGGCTGTGCAGGCGGATGCCCAGTCGGCGGGCTTCGTCGGCAATGGGACGCAGGTGCTCGACCGGCACCGACCAGGTGGGCGTCGTGGGGGCGCTGACCACGCGGCGCAGGGCATCGGGGGCCGGATCGTGGAAGCGATGAACGTCGTGCTCGACGGCAGCCAGAAAGGCCTCGAGCGTTTCGGGCTGCACCTGTGGCGGTGGGTTGACGTCGATCGCACGGGCGATGGTCTGTCCGCCGCGACACAGCACGAAGCGCACGCCCAGTGCAGCGGCCTCGTCGAACACGGCCTGTGACGCGTCGAAAGGCATGCCGGGGTAGTAGTGATACTGGTGGTCGGCCACCGTGGTGCAGCCCGACAGCAGCAGCTCGACCATGCCGAGCCGGGCCGCCAGGCGCATCACGGCGTCGTGGTCGAAATGTCGGCGGTAGGACACGGGCACGGCGCTCAGCCAGCCCATCAGCCCGAGATTGATGCCGGCCGGTATGCCCTTCAGCAGACTCTGGAACAGGTGATGGTGTGTATTGACCCAGCCGGGCATGACGACGCTGCCAGTGGCATCGATGATGCGCTCGCCGGGTTCGGGCGTGAGGCGGCCCATGGCCTCGATGCGGCTGCCGCGCACGCGCAGGTCGCCGCCGAGACGGGCGACGTCGTGCCGCATGGCCTCGCCATCCAGGCCGGTGAGGATGGCCTGTGCGTTTCGGATGAGAAGGGAGGTGTCGCTCATCGGTTGAGCTCGCTTTCGTGCCAGCCGCCAAGCGCCCAGCGTGTGAGTCCGGCCAAGGCCGCGAAGACGGCCACACCGGTCAGGGAGATGAGAAGCAGCGCCGCAAACAGGCGCGGGATGTTGAGTTGGTATCCGGACTGCAGGATCTGGTAGGCCAGACCGGTGCCGGTTCCGCCCGTGCCCGCCACGAACTCGGCCACGACGGCGCCGATCAGGGCCAGGCCGCCCGAGATGCGCAGGCCCGCAAAGAAGTAGGGCAGGGCCGACGGGATGCGCAGCCTCACCAGCACCTGCCAGCGCGAAGCCCTCTGCAGCTGGAAGTAGGCCGCCAGCCCGGGGTGGACGCTGCGCAGGCCCACGGTGGTGTTGCTGATGATGGGAAAGAGTGCGACCAGCGTGGCGCACACCACCAGCGACAGCGTCGGGTCCTTGACCCAGATGATGATCAGCGGGGCAATGGCCACGATGGGCGTGACCTGGAGCAGCACCGCATAAGGAAAGAAGGCGGCCTCGATCCAGCGGCTCTGCACGAAGGCAAAGGCAATGAGGGCACCGAGCACGACGGCGCTGAGGAAGGCCAGCACCGTGATCTTGACCGTGACCCACAGCGCGCCCATCAGCAGGCCGAAGTCGCTCACGAGGGTGCGGGCGATGTCGAGCGGGGATGGGACCAGGTAGGACGGCACCTGTGCGGCCACCGTCCAGACCTGCCACAGCCCGATCAGCAGCACGGCCAGCAGCAGAGGCAGCACGTACTGCTGCATGAGCGCGGCATGACGATGGGTCGGTTGGCTCATGATGTGGGCTCCTGACTGGCCTCGTTCAGGCTGTGCTGAAGGCGCCGCACCAGCTCGTTGAAGCGGGGTGAGGTCCGGTACTCGTCGTCGCGCGGCCAGACGGCCTCGACCGGGATGTCCTCGACCACCCGTCCGGGGCGGGCCGCCATGACGATGACACGGCTTGAAAGAAACACCGCTTCGGTGATGCTGTGGGTGACGAACACCACCGTGAGCCCCTGCTGACGCCACAGCGCGAGCAGGTCGCTGTCGAGCCGGTTGCGCGTGATCTCGTCGAGTGCGCCGAAGGGCTCGTCCATCAGCAGCAGCCGGGGCCGGGTGACCAGCCCCCGTGCGATCGACACCCGCATCTGCATGCCCCCGGACAGTTCGCGCGGGCGATGCCGGCCAAAGGCCTCGAGGCCCACCAGCGCCAGAGCCTCGGACACACGGGCGTCGGCCTCGGCACGCGGAACGCCGGCGAGATCGAGCGGCAGGCGGACGTTCGTGGCGACGTTGGCCCAGGGCATCAGCGTCGCTTCCTGGAACACGAAGGACAGCCGGGGATCGGCCGTAGGGTCACCCACCGGTTTGCGGGACAGGAGGATGCGGCCATCGCTGGGAGGCAGCAGGCCGGCCACCATTTTCAGCAGCGTGCTCTTGCCACAGCCGGAAGGGCCGAGCAGGGTGACGAACTCGCCAGGCTGGATGGTGAGCGACACGGGCATGAGCGCCCGTGTGCCATTGGGGTAGACCTGCTCGGCAGAGAGGACTTCAATGGCTGGCGCGGGTGCGTTCATACATCTCGATGATGTGCTGCCCGGCGGTCGTGGGCGGATAGCGGGGCGGATTGGATGCGCTGTGGCAGCCCGGCAGGGCCTCCACACGTGCGTGGTAGTCGATGTCGAAGAAGTAGGCCAGCGAGTAACGCTCCTGACCCAGGGGGTTCAGCACCCGGTGCGGCGTCGAGCGGTAGCGGTCGTTGGTCCAGCGGGCCATCATGTCACCCAGGTTGACGACGAAGGCGTCGCGGATGGGCGGGGCGTCGAACCACGTGCCGTCGGCGGCCTGGACCTGAAGGCCGCCGGCCTCGTCCTGCGCCAGCAGCGTGATGCTGCCCCAGTCGGTGTGGGCGCCGCAGCCGATCTGTCCCGGTAGCAGTGCGTGGGACGGCGGCTGTGTCGGGTAGTGCAGCAGGCGCAGCACCGGCATGGGGTCGCGCAGGCAGGCGTCGAACCAGTTGGCCGGCAGGCCGAGGCCCTGGGCCATGAGCGAGAGCAGCCGGCGGGCCAGTTGGTTCAAGGCCTGCTCGTAGGCCTGAACGGCCTCGAAGAAGCCGGGCACCAGCGTGGCATCGGGCCACTGGTTCGGGCCCTGGTTCGGCGTGCCCGCGCGCACCAGCGGGTCGTCGGGGCCCCGGTCCACGCCCAGGTAGAAGCTCTCTTTCAGGTCGCCCGGTTGCCCCGGGTCCAGCGCCTGCCAGGCGATCGGATCCCAGCCGCGGTGGATGCCGCTGCGCTCGATGTGCCAGCGTGCCTTCTCGTGATCGGGCAGGGCGAAGAACCGCTTGCCGGCGTCGAAGGCGGCCGCGCGCACGGCCGGGTCCACGTCGTGGCCGACCAGGTAGAAGAAGCCTTCGTGGCGGCAGGCGGCGTCCAGGCGTTGAGGCAGGCCTTCACGCTGGCTGAGGTCGATCACGGGCAGGCTCTGGCGCATGGCGGGCCTTTCTGAAGAGGTCAGGGCATGACCTTGAGGTTCTGCACGAACTGGGTCGTGTAGGTCTTCTTCACGTCGACCTTGGACGGATCCAGCAACTTGTGGGTCACCATCATGTCGTAGGTCTGTTTCATGCGTGCGTCGGTGATCACACCGATGCCCTGCCTGGCCGCGTCGCCGCCGAAGACCATGCCGACTTCCTTCATCTTGGCAATGCCGTTGGCGATGAGGTCGTCCGTCATGTTCGGGTTGTCCTTCTTGATGAGGGCGTTGGCCGGGCTCGGGTCGCCCGTCAGGTAACTCTTCCAGCCCTCCATCGAGGCCTTCACGAAGGCCGCCACCTGCTTGGGCTTGTTCTTCACGGTGTCGGCCGTGCAGACAATGGTCGTGGCGTACGGAGGCCAGCCCAGGTCGGACAACAGGAACACCGAAGGCTTGATGCCGCCTTGCTTCTCGATGCTGTAGGGCTCGGACGCCAGGTAGCCTTGCTGCGCGATGTTCTTGTCCGCCAGAAAGGGCTGGATGTTGAAGGTGTAGGGGCGCATCTGGGCGTCGGTGAAGCCGTACTTGGTCTTGACCCAGGGCCAGTAGGTGACCATGCCGGCACTGCCCACGAGGATGGTGCGGCTCTTGAGGTCTTCGAACTTCTTCACGTCCGGGTGGGCGATGATGACCGCGGGGTCCTTCTGGAAGGCGGCGGCCACGGTCACGGCCGGGATGCCTTGCTCCCAGGCCTTCATGGTTTGCACGTCGTAGCCCATGATGCAATCGGCCTGACCGGCCAGCATGAGCTGCATCAGGTTGACCCGTCAGGTT
>JAJUHM010000302.1 GCA_029279925.1 Aquabacterium olei | reverse complement strand
GTGATCGTCTCGCGTCAGATGAACCCGAAGTGCTGCTGACCTCGCCCACCTGAATCCCCCCTGGGTTCAGGAATGCGGCAACCAGTCTGCGACGGACCCTTACACCACAACGGCCAGTCACCTCTCGGTGAACTGGCCGTTTTCTTGGGTGGCGTCCTCGGTGCTGTCGTGAGTGACGCGCGGCGCGTCAGGTGACCGGCACGAACTGGATGCTGGCCAGCGCAATGCGGTTGCCGCCCTTCTCCCGCGCACCCGACAGCGCACGATCGGCGCTGCGCATGAGTTCATCGACGACCCCGGCGGTGTGAGGGAAGCTCGAAATCCCCATGCACACCGTGAAAGGGATCTGCTGACCGTTGTACGGCACGATGTGCTGGGCGCACTGGCGGCGCAACTGTTCCATGCGCGAATGCGCGGTGGCCAGGCCCACGCCCGACAGCAGCACGATGAAGCGGTCGCCGCCCAGACGGCAAGGCGAGTCCATCGCGCGGGTGTTGGCCCGCAACAGCCGTCCCAAGGCCTCGACCACGCGCTCGCAGGCCTCGGCGCCGTGCACGCGCAGGATCTCGTCCAGGTTGTCGATGGCCACGGCCACCAGGGCGAACTCGCGCTGCTCCCGGCTCGAGAGGTCGGCTTCGCGGCGCAACTGCTCTTCGAAGTGGGCGCGGTGGTACAGACCGGATACCGAGTCACGCACCTGGTTGTCCTGCACGTCGCGGCGCAGGGCGTCGTTGGCCTTCTGCTGCTCCTCGAGTTGCGCCAGGGCCGTCTGCAACTGCGTGTCCTTGCGTCGCACCTCGGTCACGTCCTGCCACACCGACAACAGCCGCGCCCCCTGCCCTTCACCCACCAACTGGCGCCAGGCCACGAACTCGCGCCGCTCGCCTCCGAGCTCCAGGCGGTGTTCGGCCCGCACCCCGGCAGGCTGCGCCGCGGCCTGCTGATCGGCAGCGCGCAAGGCCACGGCTTGTGCGGCATCGAACAGCTCGGCGTCGGCCGCGCCCTGCCAGGCTTGGCCCGGTTGCAGAAGCAGGCGCGATGCGGCGTCGTTGGCGCGCTCGTAACGGCCCGGGGCGACGGCCGTGACGAGCACGCCAAGTCCGCGCTGATCCAGTGCACGGAACAGCGCATCCACGATGTCGCCTCCGGGTGTCGAGCCCGGTGCTGGAGAGTCGGCCATGTCAGTCGCGGTGTGAATCGTTGTTGTAAGAGGAACGCGCGCGCCGACAGCCTGGCGCACAGTGAACCGGTTTGCGGCCGATGTTCGCCGAAAAGGACAGCCCTGAACGCCCTTCAAACATGGGATGAAAGGCGACTTTACCCCTGATGTGCGAGATTTGTCACACTCGGTCGCGCGCCGGTGTCCGCAGATTACAACCGACTGCAGACCGGGCCTGCAACAGGGTGTTGCGCCAGAATCCGGGGGTCTTGCTCATCCGGATGGTTTACATGATGACGACCCAGATCACCCTGCTCGGCTGCGGCCTCATGGGCGCCCCCATGGCGCGCCGCCTGCGGGCAGCCGGCTTTCCCTTGACCGTATGGAATCGCACGCGGCACAAGGCTGCCGCCCTCGAAGCAGCGGGGGCCGTCGTGGCCGACAGCCCTGCGCAGGCCGTGGCCAACGCCGACATCGTCATCACGATGCTGGAGCACGGCGGTGTGGTGCAGAACGTGCTGTTCGACCAGGCTGACGCCGCGTGCCACGGCTTGCGTCGCGGCACCCTGCTGATCGACATGGGGTCGATCCTGCCCGAGCAGGCACAGGACCACGCGCGCCGGCTCCAGGCATGGGGCGTGGACGCCCTGGATGCCCCGGTATCGGGTGGCACGCTGGGCGCCGAAGCCGGCACGCTGGCCATCATGGCGGGGGGTGAGGAGGCGGCCTTCACGCGCGCGCTGCCGGTGTTGACCGTGTTGGGGCGGCCCGTGCACGTGGGCCCCGCCGGCGCCGGCCAGCTCACCAAGCTGGCCAACCAGATGATCGTGGGCATCACCATCGGGGCGGTGGCCGAGGCGCTGTTGCTGGCCGAGCGGGGCGGCGCCGACCCGGCCAAGGTGCGCGAGGCCTTGCGCGGCGGCTTTGCCGAGAGCCGCATCCTGGAGGTGCATGGCCTGCGCATGGTCGAGGGGGACTTTGCCAAGCGCGGGTCGATGGCGATCCAGCTCAAGGATCTGCACAACGCGCTGCACACCGCGGGCCAGATGGCGTTCGACGCCCCGATCACCGAACGGGTAACCCGGCTGTATCAAGAAGGTGTCGACAACGGGCTGGCGGAATTGGACCAGTCCGCGCTGTTCCGGACCTTGCAGGATCGCCAGTGAGCGGGAACGCCCTGACGCTCGGGGCGGCCGCTTTTTGCTAGACTTTCTGCCGTCGGGCCGATAGCTCAGCTGGGAGAGCGCTGCGTTCGCAATGCAGAGGTCGGGAGTTCGATCCTCCTTCGGTCCACCAGACACTCCGATGGCATCGGGGTTTCCGGGCGATTGGCGCCCACACCCCCCAACGTACCCGCCATAAAAACATATGCTGGTTTGTTGGGACTTTCCTACACCTGCTGGGGGGCAGGTGGCTGAACAGGAAGGGCTCGGGTAAGCATGTGCGGCTAGGGCCGTATTTGTGTACGCGCGGCCCCCTGCTCGTCCACGCGCAGTAGTTTCCGCTCCCCGGTTGGTGTGCAGTACATGAACCGAGGTACCGAATGGCGGAAGATGCCAAGATCACTCTGTACGATGTAAAGCACTGTGGGCTCTATGGCGGTCGCGGTGGTCAGCCCCTTGCGGCGACACTGAGCGAGGTCTTTCCCGCCCTTGCTGAGTGGTCTCGGGGAAAAGAGCTTACGGAGACTAAGACCTACACACCGGCGCCAGACAGCAATCTGCTGCCCGCCTACCTGCTCCAACTCGTCGAGTTGCGAGGTTGCTGGCTTGTATCGATCTGGAACGAAGTGCCTGCGACTGAAGGTGGGGTGGCTTCTGTGCCAGGTCGAGCGGTCGTTGGCCAGGCCACTGCCAACCTGACGAGGGTGCGGCCCGGAGATATACCCGGCTTCCCCACATACTTTTGGGTTGACGTTGCCGCGGGCACAGTGGCGAGCGTCAAGTTCAACCACCTCCTTGGGGGCATGAATCAGTTCAACAGATACCTGTCCTCGTTCATCGAGATTGCTCCGAACTGGTGCGTGTTTGCTGACCCCCCGCCTACCGATGGCTCCATTCAGATAGAGGGGTATCGAGTCGCAGGCAATGATGAGCCACAAAATCTGTTTGCAAGGTTCAACGCAACCCTTGTCACCAACAAGGGCCCAGTGGACGAGTTTCGGCAGCGCGTTAGAGACATCACAAAGATTCACCGCAAAGTCGAGCTTTCCATGCACCGCAGAGAGCAAATTGCTATGTTTCAGAAGCTCTTAAGGGCAACTGGCATGAGACACCTCCCTGAGAGGCAGGAGCGCGTGAGGCTCAACTACGAAGTGGCGGTGTCCATTACCCTCGATCAGCTCAACGAGATCATTGAAGAGCACAACGCCGACAACTACATTTCCCAGTGGGAAGACGTCGGGCTTCAATTCAAAGGCGAGAGCACCCCGAAATGGCTCAGTCGCGCTATCGCGCGCAGTGACTTTGCTCTTGATGTTCGGTGTGACGACGCCGGGCTCGTGAACGCGCAGCAACTTGCAGAGGAGCTGTTGAGACACAGGGGCGCCATCAACAGTCTACGGCGGCAATGAGCAGATCACGCATCTTCACAACCTTGTTCGTGCTCACAGGAATCTGCCTCGCTGTCGCGGGCGGGTACCTGGGAAGACGCGTGCCTCTCGCTGAGCAATGGCCCATGTTCGAGGCGTTGCGGACCACCGCCTCCATCATCTTCGCCGTGATCGGTGCATGGCTGGCGATCATCTATCCGGATCGGCTGAAGCTGTCGTTTGCCAAGACAGCAACCGGTAGTTCCCAAGCGTCCGGGATCGGCCAGCTGTTCACTCCGGTCGTTCACTCTACTGCGATCCTTTGCATCATCCTGATGTTGGGCGTCATGGCTCCGATTGCCAAAAGGCTTGACTGGACCCAGATCCACATAACGAAGGAGGCACTACGAGGCACCTCCTATGGGCTTCTCATCACCTTGACCCTCTGGCAGCTGTGGACGGTCTTCTTGACACTCATCCCGGCGGACCGGGTGAAGACCACCGCAGACAGGGAAGACCAGCATGCAAAGACAATCGCTGGCTATATGGGCAAACGCTGAACGTTCAGATCTGGTCAGCGCTCGGCTTGCCTCATCACCATCCTCGTCTTGCACCGGGGATAGTTGCTACAACCCCAGAACATCCGGTCGTCCCGGCCCTTGCGCTCGACGAGCTTGATGCCGCAGTTCACGCAGGTCGGCCGCCAGAATTCCCCTTCGGTGGCCACGTCCAGCAGCTGCTTCTGCTGCTCAGGCGTTCGCTTGGCAATGAGGGCCAGCAGGCCGTCGCTGTCAAGCAGGTTGATGCCGTTCTCCTTGGCGAAGGCCTCGGCATCCGGGGTGAAGGTCGAGGTGGTGGCGAACTGGCCGCGGCGCACGTTCTTGGCCGCCATGACGCCCCGCAGCTCGCGGATCTTGTCGACACCGACCCGCCGG
>JAJUHM010000301.1 GCA_029279925.1 Aquabacterium olei | reverse complement strand
CTGGCCCATGAGTTCGGTGACGAACAGGCCGGTGCCCAGCTTCTTGAGCATGGCCTTGAGGTTGTCCTTCGGGTCGGTCAGTTTGCTGAGCATCACCAGGTTCTGCGAGCCGCCGGCATGGCCGGTGGTCTTCATGCCCAGCTTGCGCGCCGAATAGCTCGACAGGAAATAGCCCTGCGTGACGCCGGCCTTGACCACGCGGCGCTTGCGCGTGAGCACGCCTTCGTCATCGAACGGGGCGCTGCCCTTGCCCTTGAGGATGTGCGGGTCTTCGATGATGTCGATGTGCTTGGGGAACACGGGCTTGCCCAGGCTGTCGAGCAGGAAGGTGGCCTTGCGGTAGAGCGCGCCACCGCTGGTGGCCTGCACGTAGGCGCCCAGCAGGCCGGCGGCCAGCGTGCTTTCGAACAGCACCGGCACTTCACAGGTGGCGATCTTGCGCGACTTCAGCCGCGACAGCGCGCGCTCGGCCGCATAGCGGCCCACCGCTTCGGGCTTGGCCATGTCGCGGGCATCGCGCTCGGAGGTGTACCAGAAGTCGCGCTGCATGTCGTTGCCACGCCCGGCAATGGGCGACACCGACAGCGAGTGGCGCGAGCTGGCATAGCCGCCGCGGAAGCCGCGCGTGTTGCCGGCAAAGAAGTGCGACTGCTGGGCCGACACGCCGGCGCCTTCGGAGTTGGTGATGCGCTTGTCGACCACCAGGGCGGCCTCTTCGCAGCGGCGGGCGAGTTCGGCCGCGCCTTCGGCGTCGATGGCCCAGGGGTGGAACAGGTCCAGATCGCGCTTGGCCGCGCGACCCAGGGCCAGGTCGTCCGCATCGGGCAGGCCGGCGGCCGGGTCTTCGGCGGTGTAGCGGGCGATGTCGTAGGCGGCCCGCACGGTCTGCTCCAGCGCCTCGGGCGAGAAGTCGGACGTGCTGGCGTTGCCGCGGCGCTGGCCCACATAGACGGTCACGCCGATGGTCTTGTCGCGGTTGCGCTCGACGTTCTCGAGCTTGCCCTTGCGAACCGACACCGACAGGCCCATGCCTTCGGAGACCTCGGCGGCGGCATCGCTGGCGCCCAGCTTCTTGGCCAGGCCCAGGGTGTCTTCGATCAACTGCTGGAACTGTTCGCGGCTGTACGCAAAGCCGTTGGACTGCGAAGCGGAGGTCTTGCCGGAGGAGGACTTGCTGTTCTTGGCGGCCATGTTGTGGTCTGGTGTAGAGGGCCCCCGTATCATAGCGACCACATGAATCCGAAACATTTTGATCAAGACGCCGGTGTGGACGGTGGTGACGACCCGTTTGGCGGCCGTCCGAGCAAGAGCGCGCTCAAGCGCATGAGCCACGACCTGCAGGCCCTGGGCAAGCAGCTGCTGGAGATGCCCGATTCGCGCCTGGACGACATCCCGATGCCGGAGCGGTTGCGCGATGCCCTGGCCAACTACAAATCCACGCGATCCTTCGAGGGAAAGCGACGCCAGCTGCAGTTCATCGGCAAGGTGATGCGCGAGGTCGATCCCGAGCCGCTGCGCGAAGCCGTGGCCGAGTTCCAGATGGGCCATGCCCGCAATGCGCTGGAGCTGCACCAGGCCGAACGCTGGCGTGCCGAGCTGCTGAGCGACGACAAGGACGTCGTCACGCGCTGGGTGGCCGAGCACCCGGACACCGACGTGCAGCAGCTGCGCGCCCTGATTCGCAACGCCCGCAAGGACCAGGCGGCCGAGCCCGACAAGCGCAATGGCCGCGCTTTCCGCGAGCTGTTCCAGTTCATCAAGCAGGCGATGATGGCCGACGGTGAACCGCCTGCGATGTCGTCCGATGCCGGCGACCAGTCAGACGACTGAAGGGGCTTGACCGTGACATCCGATCTCGTGCTGGACGCCGTGCGCATCGGCGTCGTTTCCATCAGCGACCGCGCCAGCAGTGGCGTCTACGAGGACAAGGGGCTGCCCGCCTTGCAGGACTGGTTGGGCCGCGCGGTGCGCAATCCGGTCACGTGGGTGCCGCGGTTGATTGCCGACGAGCGCGCCCTGATCGCGCAGACCCTGCGCGAACTGGTGGACGAAGAAGGCTGCCATCTGGTGCTGACCACCGGGGGCACGGGCCCGGCGCTGCGCGATGTGACGCCGGAGGCCACGCTCGACGTGGCCGACAAGGAAATGCCCGGGTTTGGCGAGCAGATGCGCCAGATCAGCCTGCGCTTCGTGCCGACCGCCATCCTGTCGCGGCAGACGGCGGTCATCCGCAAGCAGGCGCTGATCCTCAACCTGCCGGGGCAGCCCAAGTCCATCGCGGAGACGCTGGAAGGCCTGCGAGACGCTGAAGGGCGTGCTGTTGTGCCCGGCATCTTCGCAGCGGTGCCGTACTGCATCGATCTGATCGGTGGCCCCTACATCGAGACCGATTCCGCGGTGTGCGAGGCCTTCCGGCCGAAATCGGCCCGTCGCCCGTCACCCGGCCTTCAGGCCTGAGTTTCCGTCTCCGGCGATCCGGGCGGCAGGCCCAGGTTCGCCAGTTCGCGCTGCACAGCGTCGATGATGCGGGCGCGCAGCCACTGGTTGGCGGGGTCGTCCTCCATGGCGGCGTGCCAGTACAGATGGGCGTCCAGCTGGGCCGGGCTCAGCGGGAAGTCGTGCAGCACGTTGTCGAAGTGCTGGTTGGCCACGCGGGCGTACTGCTGCGGCATGGTCAGCAGCATGTCTGTCTGGCTGACGACGCGGCAGGCCGCAAAGTAGTGCCGGCAACGCAGGCCGATCTGGCGGCGCAGCCCTTGCCGGCTCAACTCGAAATCTTCCAGACCCAATCCCTGGCGGCGGGCCGACACCAGCACGTGCACGCCCGCCAGGTAGTCGTCCAGATGCAGGGCCCCACCGCGGATCAGCGGGTGGCCGCGTCGCGCCACGACCACCAGCCGGTCCAGCACCAGCCGCGTGTGGTTCACCTCGGGCGAGACGGGCAGGGCGATGTCGACCGCGGCGTCCACCCGGCCCTGCCGCAAGGCGTCTGCGATGTCGTTGCGCTCGACCTGGATGCTGTGGACGGACACGCCGGGTGCATGGGCGCGGATGTGGGCCATCAGACCGGGCAGGGTGAGGGCTTCCAGGATGTCTCGCATGCCCAGCGTGAAGCTGCGTTCGGCCGCGGTGGGCTCGAAGCCCTGCTGCGGCCCCTTGATGCCGGCCTGGAGGGTGGACAGCGCCTGCCGCACGGCCGGGGTCAGGGTGCGCGCATACGGCGTGGCCAGCATGCGCCGCCCCTGACGGGTGAACAGCGGGTCGCCCAGGGCATCGCGCAGGCGTGCCAGGGCATGGCTCACGGCGGGCTGGCTGAGGTGCAGCTCGCGGTCGGCGGCCGTGAGGGAACCCGTCTGCACGATGGCGTCGAACACCAGGAACAGGTTGAGATCGATCTTGCTGAGATTCACGGCGCTAATGACGTCAGATTCAAACAATGCACTTGATTCATTATGGGTGCGTTTCTACACTGCCGCGCCATCTACCGAAGGAGACAAGTCCATGGAGAAGTCCTTGATCGACGATGCCGGCCAGGTCCGCGCAGGGGAAGAAGTCGACCTGGCGAAGGTGACCGCCTGGCTGCAGGCCCAGGGGCTGCATCTCGAAGGCGAGCCCACGCTCAAGCAGTTCCCGGGTGGGGCCTCCAACCTGACCTACCTGCTGCATTACGCCAACAAGGACCTGATCCTGCGTCGCCCTCCGTTCGGGCACATCGCCAAGTCGGCGCACGACGTGGTGCGCGAGGCGACCATCATGCGCCGCCTCAAGCCGGTGTACCCGACGGTGCCCGAGGTCTACGCCATCTGCGAAGACGCCGACGTGATCGGCGCACCGTTCTACGTGATGGAGCGCCTGGTGGGCGTGATCCCGCGTCAGGACCTGCCGCCGGAGCTGGGCCTCACGCCCGAGACGACCCGTCAGCTCTGCCTGAACGTGCTCGACACGCTGGTCAACCTGCACAAGCTGGATCCGGCCGCGGCCGGTCTGGCCGATCTCGGCAAGGGCGAGGGCTATGTGGCGCAACAGGTGGAGGGCTGGAGCAAGCGCTTCCGCGCCGCCCGCACGGACGACGTCGGCGACTTCGAGTCGGTGATGGCGTGGCTGGCCGACAAGCAACCGAAGCACGAAGTGGCCATCCGCCTCATCCACAACGATTTCCGCTTCGACAACGTGGTGCTCGACCAGAACGATCCGTTGAAGGTGATCGGCGTGCTGGACTGGGAAATGGCCACGCTCGGCGACCCGCTGATGGACCTGGGCAGTGCGCTGGCTTACTGGGTGCAGGCCGACGACGACATGTTCATGAAGGGCTCGCGCCGCCAGCCGACGAACGCGCCCGGCATGCTGACGCGCGATGAGGTCGTGCGCTACTACAGCGAGCAGACCGGCATCAGCGTCGACAACTTCGACTTCTACACCGTGTTCGGGCTGTTCCGCCTGGCCGGCATCGCGCAGCAGATCTACCAGCGTTTCAAGGCCGGCAATGCGCGCAATCCGGCATTTGCCACCTTCGGGCCGTTCGTGAACTACCTCGAGCAGCGTTGCAAGCAGATCATCGCGGCATCGTCGCTGTGATGCCCGTTTCCCTCCACTTCACTCAGAGCACTCAGAGGATCACGGCATGAGCCAACCCACCACCTTCGAT
>JAJUHM010000300.1 GCA_029279925.1 Aquabacterium olei | reverse complement strand
TTGCCAGTCTGGTGTGTCCGCGCAAGAGCGCTGCGCACACAACCCCCTCCCCGCTGGCGCAGCGCCTTGGACAGGGCGATGGAGCCGGGGGTGGTGGCGACCAGTTCGGTGGGCGGGACGTCACGTTGGTCGCTCTCGTACCGCCAGAAGAAGGCCGCGAGCGAGCCGCACTCCTGCACCAGTTCCTTGGCCCGAGCGGCGTTGTGGATCACGGCTTCGATCTTCCCGCGATGGCGCACGATGCCCGGGTCGGCCAGCAGCCGCTGCACATCGGCCTCGCCGTAATCGGCGACCACCTCGAAATCGAAGCCGGCAAACACCGCCCGGAAGCGGGGCCGCTTGTCCAGGATGGTTCGCCAGCTCAGGCCGGACTGGAAGCCCTCCAGGCAGATCTTCTCGAACAGGCGGCGGTCATCGGCCACCGGAAAGCCCCACTCCTGGTCGTGGTACGGGATGAACGACGGCGTGGCGCTGCACCAGCGGCAACGGGGCAGCCCGTCAGGGCCGGCAACAGTCTGGGTCATGGGGAGCTCCGTCAAGGGGCGGCGTGAGGGGGCATGAGGGCGGCATGCCGCTTCCAGCATATCAGCGCGGCGACGCGCGTTGAGGGGCGGGCACCGCGTTTGCCAGTCTGGTGTGTCCGCGCAAGAGCGCTGCGCACACAACCCCCTCCCCGCTGGCGGCGCGCTCGTTTTGCCCGCCCTGAGCATTCATGAAGGAAGACGTCATGCCCACATCCAAGTCCACCAGCACCAAGTCGAGTTCCTCGAAGTCTGCCTCGCATGGCAAGACCACGAGCCAGCCGGAAGCCGTCAAGCTGCTGGTCAAGGATCACCGCGAGGTGAGCAAGTTGTTCAAGGCCTACCAGAAGCTCGTCAAGGACGAGGCCCCGGCCGACGAGAAGACGGCGCTCGTGCAGGAGATCTGCACGATGCTGAAGGTCCACACGATGATCGAGGAAGAGGTGTTCTACCCCGTGGCCCGTGAACTGGTCGAACAGGACATGGTCGACGAGGCGGTCGTCGAGCACGCCAGTGCCAAGGACCTCATTTCCCAGATCGAGGCGATGCAGCCCGATGAGGAACTGTACGACGCCAAGGTCACCGTGCTCGGGGAGTACATCGAGCACCACGTGAAGGAGGAAGAGGAAGAAATGTTCCCGAAGATCGTGAAGGCCCGTTCCGACGTGGACTTCGATGAACTCGGGGAGCAGATGAGTGCCCGCAAGGAGGAACTCATGGCCGAGATGGGCGCCGACGGCGCCGTGCACTGACATGGAGAACCAGCATGGACACACCTGAACTGAACCCCACCGAGCCGACGGCCATGCCGTCGGAATTCGCCGAAACCGCCATCCGGACCGCCGAGCAGATCTGCCAGATGAACGTCGCAGCCACGAGTGTGATGCTGCAGGCGCAGGCGCAGACGGCCTCCGCATTGGGCATGCCGGACTGGTCCCAGGTCATCGCTGCTGGCAGCGAGCAGACCCGTCAGGTCTTGTCAGCGGGCACGGAGCAGCTGGTGCAGGCGGCCCAGCAGACCGAGGCGGTTGTGGGTGAGCTGCAGCGCAACGCCTCTCAGCTGATGGAGGACCAGACCTCGCGGGCGTCGCAGCTCATCCAGGATGGGATGGCCGAGCTCAGTCAACAGACACGGGAACACCTGGGCCGCGTGGACGATTGGCAGGGGCAGGCCCTCGACAGCGCCACGTCCGGCGTGACAGCCATCCAGGACTGGGGCCGGATGACGGCCGATGCGATGGACCAGCTGCCGCGTCCCGATCTGCGCCTGGCGCCCTTGCCGCAAGCCGTGCAAGGCGTGCTGCCTGCCGGCCCGATGTGAGCGACTGCACCCGGCGGCGCCCGGTTGGGCATGCCGCTTGCCCGAAGACGCAGCCCTGGACCTTCCGCCGCGTTGGCGGTGGAAGGGCCGAGGCCACAGGAGATGGGCAATGGGTTCTGAATATGAGATGGGGCAGCTGTCCGAAGGCTCCCCTTTTCCCCGCGGCGCCACGTATGACGGACACGGGGTGAATTTCGCGCTGTTTTCGGCGCACGCAACCAAGGTCGAGCTCTGTCTCTTCGATGAAGCGGGCGAAACCGAATGGGCTCGGGTGACGTTGCCCGAGTACACGGACGAGATCTGGCACGGTTACCTGCCTGGACTTGGCCCCGGCACCCGCTACGCCTACCGGGTGCATGGCCCCTACGAGCCCGACGCCGGGCACCGCTTCAATCCGAACAAGCTGGTGCTGGATCCCTACGCGAAGGCCTTCATGGGCTCGCTGCAATGGGGCCCCGAGCTGTTCGGATACGAGCTGGGGCATCCCGACGCGGACCTCAGCTTCGACACGCGCGACAGCGCCCACCTGATGCCCAAGTGCGTGGTGGTCGACTCGCGCTTTCAATGGCAGCAAAGCGAGCGCTGGCGGGTGCCATGGGACCGCACGGTGCTGTATGAACTGCACGTGCGGGGCTACACGCAGCGGCATCCCGATGTGCCCGAGCACCTGCGTGGCACGTTTGCGGGGCTCGCGCACGACGCGGTGATCGAGCGCATCCGCAAGCTGGGTGTCACCTCGGTCGAGTTGCTGCCTGTGCAGATGTTCGTGGACCAGCCCTATCTGCTGGACAAGGGGCTGCGCAACCACTGGGGCTACGACACACTGGGCTTCTTTGCCCTGCACCCGCGTTACCTGAGCGCGCCGACCATCGACGAGTTCAAGTACATGGTGCAGCGCTTCCATGCCGCTGGCCTCGAGGTGATCCTGGACGTGGTCTACAACCACACGCCGGAAGGCAATGAACTGGGTCCGACCCTGTGCTTCAAGGGGGTGGACAACGCCAGCTATTACCGCCTTCTGCCCGATCAGCCCCGTTACTACATCAACGACACGGGCACGGGCAACACAGTGAACCTGAGCCACCCGCGGGTGCTGCAGACGGTGACGGACAGCCTGCGCTACTGGGCCACCGAGATGCGCGTGGACGGCTTCCGCTTCGACCTCGCGACAATTCTGGCGCGCGAACCCCACGGATATGACGAGGGCGGCGGCTTTCTGGACAGCTGCAGACAGGATCCGGTGCTGTCCTCGATCAAGCTCATTGCCGAGCCCTGGGACTGCGGCCCCGGTGGCTACCAGGTGGGCGGCTTTCCGCCGGGGTGGGCTGAATGGAACGACACCTTCCGGGACACCGTGCGGGCTTTCTGGAAGGGCGATGAAGGCCAGGTGGCCGAGCTGGCTGCGCGGTTGACCGCCTCGGGCGACAAGTTCAACCGGCGCGGCCGCCGCCCCTGGGCCAGCGTCAACTTCATCACCGCACACGACGGCTTCACCCTGCACGACCTGGTGAGCTACAACGACAAGCACAACGAAGCCAATGGGGAGGACAACCGCGACGGCCATGCCGACAACCGTTCATGGAACTGCGGTGTCGAGGGACCGACGCGGGACCCGGAGGTGTGCCGCTTGCGCGAGCGCCAGAAACGCAACCTCCTGGCCACGCTGCTGCTGTCTCAGGGCACGCCGATGCTGCTGGCCGGCGACGAGTTCGGTCGGACGCAGCACGGCAACAACAATGCCTACTGCCAGGACAACGAGACCTCCTGGGTGGACTGGGAGGCGATCGACGACGATGGCCGCAGCCTCACGGACTTCGTGCGGCGCTTGCTGGCCTTGCGGCAGGCCTTGCCGGTCTTGCGCCGGAACCGGTTTCTCACCGGCGCATGGAGCGATGAGCTCGAGGTGAGGGACTGTGCGTGGGTCGATCCACAAGGCCAGGACCTTTCTGAGGCGCAGTGGCACGACCCGAGTCAGAAATGGCTGGGGCTGCTGATCGATGGCCGCGCGCAGTCGTCCGGCATCGCCCGGCCTTCGGGTGACGCGACCGTTCTCATCGTGCTCAATGCGGGCCACGAAGATGTGTCCTTCGTGCTGCCCGACGTGGCGGAGGCGCGCTGCTGGGTGGCGGTCGTGGACACGGCAGAGCCTGCCCCGCCTGCGCCCGAGCGTCGGGAAGCGGGCAGCACCCACCTCTCCGCGGCCAGGTCCTTGCAGCTGCATGTGCTGGTCACGGATGACAGCGACGAGCATGCCCGCACGGTCCGTGAGGCGCTGGGGGCGATCGACGCGATCTGACGCGCTCGCCCGATCGGCCGCTCTGTTACGCTCCTCACCGCAAGGACGAGGGTGTGGTGTGAACGGCGATCCGGTTTTCTGGTTGGTGGCGGTCTGTGCCGTCTTGCTGATGGGATTGAGCAAGAGCGGCTTTGCCAGCGGGTTCGGAGCCATGGCCACACCCATGCTCGCGCTGGTGGTGCCCGTTCCGGAGGCGGCGGCCATCATGCTGCCGCTGCTGCTGGTGATGGACGCCGCCGGGCTGCATCAGCTCTGGCGCGCACGCGATGCCGCGCTGGTGCGGCTGCTGCTGCCCTGGGGCGTGCTGGGCATCGGCATCGGCGCGGTGCTGTTCGGGCTGCTCAGCGCCCGCGCCGTGGCCGGCCTGCTGGGCGCGCTGACGCTGGCCTTCCTGGCGCAGCGTCTGCTGTTTCCGCTGCGGCCCGGGGGCCACGTGGCGCCGCCGTGGGTGGGGCGGCTGTGCAGCACCGCCGCCGGCTTCACCAGCTTCGTGGCCCATGCCGGCGGGCCGCCC
>JAJUHM010000299.1 GCA_029279925.1 Aquabacterium olei | reverse complement strand
GGCTCCAACGGCTGCGGCAAGACCACGACCATGAAGATGTTGACGGGCCTGCTCGACATCAGCAGCGGCGAGGCCAGCCTGCTGGGGCAGCCGATCAACGCCAGGGACCTGGCCACGCGGATGCGGGTGGGCTACATGTCGCAGGCCTTCTCGCTGTACGAGGAGCTGAGCGTGGCGCACAACCTGCGCCTGCACGCCCAGCTGTATCGCATGGAAGGCAAGGCCGCAGACCGGGCCATCGAGGGCGCCCTGGCGCAGTTCGAGCTGGCCGAACATGCCGAGGCCATGCCCTCGGCCCTGCCCCTGGGGATCCGTCAGCGCCTGCAGCTGGCTGCAGCCTGTCTTCACCGCCCCGAAGTGCTGATCCTTGACGAGCCGACCTCGGGCGTGGACCCGGCCGCGCGCGACCTGTTCTGGCGGCATCTGGTGCGCCTGTCCCGCGACGAGCAGGTGACCATCTTCGTCTCGACGCACTTCATGAACGAGGCCGAGCGGTGCGATCGGATCTCGCTGATGCACCGGGGCACGGTGCTGGCGGTGGGCTCGCCCGACGCCCTGCGCCGCGAGCACGAGGCCGCGACATTGGAAGAGGCCTTCATCGCCTGCCTGGAAGCCGCGGACACCACGGTCCAGGCGGCGCAGGCCGCAGCACGGGCTGGCTCACCCGCTGAGCCAGAGGCCGGGAAGACGGCCGCCGACACGCTGAGCCACACCCTGGGCGGCCCGCGATCCGGCTGGCTGGCCCGCATGTGGGCCTTCGCCCGACGCGAAGGCATGGAGCTGCGCCGGGATCGCATCCGCCTGACCTTTGCGCTGCTGGGGCCGATCATCCTGCTGCTGACGGCGGCATGGGCCATCTCCTTCGACATCGAGCAAGTGGCTTTCGCGGTGCTGGACCACGACCAGAGCCATGACAGCCGGCAGCTCATTTCGCACTTCGACGGGTCGCGGTACTTCGTGCAGAAGGCCCCCTTGCACGACATGGCCGAGATCGGGCCACGGCTGCAACGGCGCGATGTGCTGCTGGTGATCGACATCCCGCCGGGCTATGGACAGGATCTGGTTGCCGGCAGACAGCCCGAAGTGGCCTTCTACATCGACGGCGCACAGCCTTTCACCGCCGAGAACATCCGCGGCTACGCCCGCGGCATCATGCTCGAGCATGCGAGCCGGCTGGCGCGCGAAACGCCCGGGGTGGCGCCGGTCGCCCTGCCCGCCCGGTTCGAGCCCCGGTTTGCCTACAACCAGGACTTCCGCAGCATCTATGCCTTCACGCCAGGCCTGATCATGCTGTGCCTCATCATCATCCCCAGCATGCTGACCGCACTGGGCGTGGTGCGTGAAAAGGAGATGGGCTCCATCGTCAACCTGTACGCCTCGCCTGCAACGGTGGCGCAGTTCCTGATCGGCAAACAGCTGCCCTACATCGCGCTGGCCATGCTCAGTTACCTGACCCTGGCCGGGCTGTCCGTCACGGTGCTGCAAGTGCCCTTGAAAGGCAGCTTCATCGCGCTCACGCTCGGGGCGCTGTGCTTCGTGTTCGCGGGCACGGCGCTGGGCCTGCTGGTGTCGGCGTTCCTGCGCTCGCAGGTCGCGGCCACCTTCGCCACGGCCATCCTGTGCATGATCCCGTCGGTCAACTTCTCGGGGCTGCTGTACCCGGTGTCCACGCTGGAGGGCGCGGCCCGCTGGGTGGGACTCGGCTTTCCGTCGTCGTGGTTCCAGCTCATCAGCCTGGGCACCTTCACCAAGGGGCTGGGGCTGTCGAGCTTCGGCCCGATGTACGCGGCCCTGCTGGGCTTTGGTGCGCTCTATCTGCTGGCAGCCCGCCTGCTGGTGCGCAAGCAGGAAGGCTGAAGACCCATGCGGCAATGGATGCTCAATGTGCTGCGGCTGTCCCTCAAGGAGCTGCGCAGCCTGGCCGGGGACCTGCCCCTGATGGCCCTCATCGTCTTCGCGTTCTCGGTGGCCATCTACAGCACGGCCAAAGGGGTCAAGGCCGAGGTGGCGAATGCATCGGTGGGCATCATCGACGGTGACCGGTCCGGTCTGTCGCAGCGCCTGCGCGAGGCCATCCGGGCGCCCTACTTCAAGACCCCGGTGGACACCACGCCCGATGCGGCCACCCCGGCGCTGGACCGCGGCGACCTGATCTTCGTGGTCGACATCCCTCCGCGCTTCGAGGCCGACGTGCTCGCGGGCCGCGCGCCCACGGTGCAGGTGCTGGTCGATGCCACCGCCATGACCCAGGCCGGCCTGGGCGTGGTCTACCTCAACGAGATCTTCTACCGCGAGCTGCTCGACTTCTTCCATCAGCAAGGGATCGAGGCGCGTCTGCCGACCCGGCCGGTCATGCACGTGCTCTACAACCCGAACACCCAGTCGCACTGGTTCACGGCGGTGATGCAGATCGTCACCAACGTGACGGTGCTGGCCATCATCCTGGTCGGCGCCGCCGTGATCCGTGAACGCGAGCACGGCACCATCGAGCACCTGCTGGTGATGCCGGTGCGCCCCAGCGAGATCGCCCTGGCCAAGATCCTGGCCAATGGGGCGGTGATCGTGCTGGCCGTGATGCTGTCGCTGTGGCTGGTGGTGCACCTGTGGCTGGGCGTGCCGCTGGCTGGCTCGGTACCGCTGATCCTGCTGGCCACCACCGTGTACCTGTTTGCCGTCACGGCACTCGGCATCATGCTGGCCACGCTGGCCTCGTCCATGCCGCAGTTCGGGCTGCTGTCGTCGCCCGTGTATGCCGTGCTCTATCTGTTGTCCGGCGCGGCCACACCGGTGGAAAGCATGCCACCGCGCGTGCAACAACTGGTGCAGTTCTCGCCCACCACGCAGTTCGTGCGGCTGGTGCAGTCTGTGCTGTACCGCGACGCCGGGCTCGACATCGTGTGGCCGCAGCTGCTGATGGTGACCGCAGCAGGCGCCCTCTTCCTCGTCATCGCGCTGTCGCGTTTCCGGTCGATGCTCGCCCGTCAAGGCTGAGTTTTCCAACCTACCAACACAGGATTTCGATCATGGCCCAGACCCCGTGCACGCCTCCGACGCCATCCGACGACCCCTGGCAGAACTGGGTGCGCCAGCTCGACCGCCATGCCCAGGCCCAGGTGGGCCACCTCACCAGCGGCATCTCGCCCGTGCAGGCGGCGCTGGTCTACCTTGACTGGCTCGGTCACCTCAGCATGGCACCGGGCAAGCAACTGGACCTGATCAAGCGGTTTGTCGAAGACGCGCAGGCCACCACCGAGCGGGTGCTTTCGCCCGAAGACGAAGTGCCCGCGGACCGACGCTTTCAAGGGGAGGCATGGCGACACCAGCCCTTCAATGCGTGGGCCGAAGGCTTTCTGCTGCTTCAGCGTGCCTGGGACCGGGCCACGCACGAGGTGCCCGGAGTGAGCCGCAAGAGCGAAGAGACGGCCACCTTTGCCGCCCGACAGTGGCTGGACCTCTTCTCGCCCACCAATGTGCCCTGGCTCAACCCCGAGGTGCTGCAGACCACGGCAGAGGAGTCGGGCATGAACCTCGTTCGGGGCGGCATGAACTGGTTCGATGACTGGCAGCGCCTGATGCGCGGGCTGCCGGCCGCGGGCACCGAGCGCTTCGAGGTCGGACGCAATGTCGCCGTCACGCCCGGCAAGGTCGTGATGCGCAACGACCTCATCGAACTCATCCAGTACAGCCCCACCACCGACCAGGTGCACGCCGAGCCCATTCTCATCGTCCCCGCGTGGATCATGAAGTACTACATCCTCGACCTGCAGCCGCACAACTCGCTGGTCAAGTATCTGGTCGACCAGGGTCACACGGTGTTCATGATCTCGTGGAAGAACCCCACGGCCGATGACCGCGACAAAGGCATGGACTGCTATCGTGAACTGGGCGTGATGGCCGCGCTCGACACCGTCAACCGCATCGTGCCCGACCGCAAGGTACATGGCGTGGGCTACTGTCTGGGCGGCACCATGCTCATGATCGCGGCGGCCACGATGGGACGAGCCGGAGACGATCGCCTGGCCACCATGACGCTGTTCGCGGCCCAGGGCGACTTCACCGAGGCCGGCGAGTTGCTGCTGTTCATCAACGACAGCGAGGTCAGCCTGATCGAGGCCATGATGGCCGAGGAGGGCGTGCTCAAGGGGAGCCAGATGGCCGGGACCTTCCAGCTGCTGCACTCCAACGACCTGATCTGGTCGCGCGTGCTCAAGGAGTACATGCTGGGTCAGCGCAGTGAGCCCAACGACCTGATGGCCTGGAACGCCGACACCACCCGCATGCCGTACCGCATGCACTCGGAGTACCTTCACAAGCTCTTTCTGCGCAACGACCTGGCCAGCGGGCGCTACGAGGTCGATGGCAGCCCCATCTGGTTCACCGACATCCGCGTTCCCGCCTTTGCGGTGGGCACCGTGACCGACCATGTCGCCCCCTGGAAGTCCGTCTACAAGCTGCACCTGCTGCCCATCGACCTGACCTTCGTGCTGACCAGTGGCGGGCACAACGCGGGCATCGTCAGCGAGCCCGGGCACGCGCACCGCCATTACCAGTTGCGCCACCGCCGCGCCGACGAACCCTACGTCGACCCGGCCACCTGGCAGGCCGAGACGCCGCACACCGAGGGCTCGTGGTGGCCAGCCTGGCAAACCTGGCTGGCTG
>JAJUHM010000298.1 GCA_029279925.1 Aquabacterium olei | reverse complement strand
GGACAAGGGCCGGAACCTGGCGGCCTCCCAGGGTGATGTCCAGCAGGCTGGGCTGGGCCGGCACATCGTAGTCCCACAGGTCGTGGTGCACGGTCTGGAAGACCCACCGGAGACGGCCGGTGGCGACGTCGAGCGCCACCACCGAGGAAGAGAAGCGCTCGGTCTCGGGCGTGCGGCGGGCCCCCCACTGGTCGGGCGGCGCGTTGCCCATGGGCACGTAGACCAGGCCGAGTGCCTCGTCGACCGCCGAGACGGACCAGCTGTTGGGCGTGCTCTCGACATAGGTCTGGCCGGGCGCCAGCGGCGCGGTGTCGTCCGGGCGCCCTGGATCCCAGTTCCACAGGAGTCGCCCGGAGTACACGTCGTACGCCCGGATGACGCCCGACGGCTGCCGCGTGGAGACGTTGTCGAGCACAGTGCCCCCGATGATGAGGCGGTCCCCGGCAATGGCCGGCGGTGAGGTGGCGTAGTAGCCGCCTACCCGCACATTGGGCATTCCCTCCCACAGGTTGATCTGCCCCGTGCCACCACCGAAGTCCGCACAGACGGCGCCTGTGGCGGGGTCGAGCGCCACGACGCGCCCATCGGCCGTGGGCATGAACAGGCGGGCACCACAGCGGTTGACATGCGGCCCGGACCGGGCGGCCACGGGCAAGGCCGCCGTCGGGGGGGACGAGGTGGCCGCAGCCGGCGTTTCGCTGACCGGCGGCGCCGTGCCCGGTCCCGGGTGATAGGCCAACCCCCGGCAGGTCAGGTGCTGCAAAGCCAGGCCTCCCTGCACCCGCAGCGTCGTGCGCCACCGTTCCACGCCGGTGGTGGCGTCGAGGGCCACCACCATCTGGTGCGGCGTGCAGAGGTAGAGCAGGTCGCCCACCTTCAGCGGCGTCACCTCGAACGTGGTTTCCTCCGGATCGCCGGGGCGCCCGCGGACGTCCCCCGTGCGGTAATGCCATGCCACGCTCAGATCGGCCACGTTGGCCGGCGTGATCTGGGCCAGCGGTGCGTAGCGCTGGCCCATCTGGGAGCGCCCGTAGGCGTGCCAGTCGGCTGCAGGGACCGGGTCCGGGACGGTTGCCGTGCGCGGCATGGCGGGCAGCGAACCGGTCACCTCGTGCGGATCATGCAGCCAGCTGCCGATGGCCACCACCACAAAAGCAGCGAGCGAAACGCCCAGCAGGCCCCGAGGCAGCGAGGCCACGGCCCCACTGCGCACCTCTTGATCCCGCCTGGCATGCAGACGCCCGGACAGCGCAGGCAACCACAGCCACAGGCCGACCAGAAACGGCACGTTCAGGCGGATGGCCAGCGGCCACCAGTCCAGACCGACCTCGTACAGGCCCCAGCCCAGCGTGAGCAGGATGACGATGGCATGCACCGTGAGGGCGAGGCGGTCGCGTCGCCACAGCAGGGCGGCCTCCACCAGCAGCAGGGCCCCGGCCAGGGCGTAATAGGGCGTGTCCCCCAGCCGGATCAGCCAGGCCCCGCCCACCAGCAGCCCCGCGCCCATCAGCGCGACCACCCCACTCGTGACCGTGACCACCCATCGGGTCATGCCCGTCTCGCCCATCTCTGCTCCCCCGGAATGGCTCGCATGTCCTCGCCAGCGCGGCAAGGTCTGCGGCAGCTTTTTCAAGGCAGTCGGCCCTTCCGGACAGACCACGCTCCCTGACCGCGCGCAACCGCACATCGGAATCAGGGCTTCGGGCCACGAGGGCAAGGGCTGTTCCCATCGCATCAGCCACCTTGTTGCGGGGGGTGGGCACTCTGCCTGCATGGGGCCGGCCATGGAAGCCAATCCCCCCCAACCACGATGGTGACCTCCACATTCGCGCGCCAGGTCGGCTTCGTGCTCGGCCTGCTCGTCGTTCTGGTTTTGGCCTGGCGGCTGCATGACGTCCTGGTGCTCACCTTCGGGGCCGTCGTGCTCGCCACCGCGATCCGGGCCGGCGCCCGGCGCCTCGAGCAGTGGCCCGGGCTGTCGCCCCGGCAGGCCGTCGTGGCGGTCGTCGTGCTCGTCGCCCTCGGCCTCCTGGTCGGTGGCTGGCTGGTGGGAGATCCGTTC
The DNA here is from genome assembly GCA_029279925.1 of Aquabacterium olei. GTDB lineage: Bacteria > Pseudomonadota > Gammaproteobacteria > Burkholderiales > Burkholderiaceae_C > Aquabacterium > Aquabacterium olei_A. The sequence goes on along the minus strand of JAJUHM010000298.1, from coordinate 2,606 downwards.
ACCGAACAGATCGGGCGCCTGCGGGAGCGCTTGCCCGCCGCGCTGGACGCGGCCACGGACTGGTTGCGCCAACGCCCAGCCGGGCAGGCGCTCCTGCAGTGGTGGCACAGCCTCCGCGGGGAGGGCATTGCCTGGGCACCCGTTCTCAATGCAGCGGGCCTGACCTTCGGTGCGCTGGGCAATGCAGGCCTGATGGTGGTGCTGGCGGTCTACCTCGCACTCGACCCCCGGCTGTACCGTCAGGGACTGCTGCGCCTGGTGCCCATGGCTTGGCGAACCCGTGTGGCCAGCGCGCTGGAAGCCAGCGGGGAAGGGCTGCAGCGCTGGTTGCTGGGGCAGGGCGTGTCCATGCTGTTCGTGGGTTGCAGCACCGCCTTGGGCCTGGCCCTGCTGGGCATGCCGATGGCCTTCAGCCTGGGCGTCATCGCAGGCCTGATGGACTTTGTCCCCTACTTCGGCCCGATCGCTTCCGGCCTGGTGGCGGTGCTGTTCGCCTTCACCGAGGGACCGGAGAAGGCGCTGTACGTTGCCATCCTGGCGGCGGTCATCCAGCAGGTCGAGGGCAATGTGCTGATGCCGCTGGTGCAGCGCCGCGCGGTGGAGTTGCCCCCGGTGCTCGGGCTGTTGTCCGTGGTGGTGTTCGGGCTGCTGTTCGGGGTGATGGGGGTGATCTTTGCCACGCCGATGATGGTGGTGACGATGATCCTGGTGCAGAAGCTCTACGTGCAGCAGGTCCTGCATGACCCGATGCCGGCCACGGCGGAGGCCAGCCCCGCGAGCCCCCCGGCCGTTCCGCGCACCGACACGGCTCCGCCGGGATGAGCGCGTTCAGCGCGCCGCGGGGTTGGCCTCCGGAAGCTGGCGGGCACGGGCGATCTGCTCGGCATAGGCAGCCCGTGCGTTCTCCAGCTGGACCCGGCCGGACTGGATGAACGGCTCGTTCTCCGCCAGCATCTGTGCCAGACCCTTGCGCTCGTACCGGGCCAACAGCTCCTCGCCGAGCACAGCCAGGTCCGCGTTGTCGCGACGGCACTGTGCCAGCGATCGCCCTTGCGCGGCGAACTGCTGCTGTGCCCGCTGCTCGGCAGCCGAGGCGCCATCGCGCGTTCGCACGAGGCTGGCTTCCGACTGCGCCAGCGCGGCTTGCAGGCGGGCTGTCTCTTCCTGGAGCCGCACCCGCTCGGTGCGCAGCGCAGCGGCCTCGTCCTGCAGGGCCTGAAGGCGGCGCTGCAGCGCGCCCTGCTGAGCACGCACCGCCGATGTCGCAGCCTCCGCGGCCGCCTTCTGCCGAGACAACTCAGCCTGTGCGGCCTGCTGACTGGCCTGCATTTCAGCCTGCGCCTGCTGTTGCTGGCGTACCTGCTCGCGCAGCCGGCGGATCTGCTCCCGGTCGCGATCCGTGCCGGACTGGGCCAGGGCGCCCCACGCCGTGCTGGCCAACGTCAAAGCGACAAGCAGCCGTGCCGCCACGCGGCCCCGACGAACCTGGGCTCGGAGATCAGAAGCGCACATTGAGGTCCACCTGCAGCGTGTTGACCTGGTACTTCGCCTTGCGATAGGCGTCGGTCAGGTTGTTGAGGGGCGAGTCGATCGTCCGGCCCGCGAGGTAGCGGATGCCGAGCGTGGTCTGGCGCGCCACGCCCAGGTTGAAGGCAGCCGTGTAGCCTTCCAGGTTGGTTCCACCCAGACCCAGATCGCTGTCGGTGAAGGCGTCCAGCACCGCGTCCGACCCGACATGGCGATAGGAGAGGGCGAACTGCCACTGGCCCAGTTCCTGAAGGGCGGGCCAGCCGAAGGTCGCCTTGAGCATGTAGCCGTCATCACGACCCCCTGGGCTGGTGCTCGCAAAGGCCGCACCGGCGCGCCGTCGGAAGTCGGCCTCATCAAAGCCCAGGTTCCGTGCGTACTCGGCCGACACCTGCAGGGAGAAGGGGGCGAAGTGCTGGAACTCGGCCGAGCCGGTCAGCACCACAGGTTCGAACTTGTAAGCCAGGCCCCACACCGGCGTCAGGTCAGCCGGATTGGTCTGGAACAGCGTGTTGCCCCGCTGGCGCAGGCTGCTGCCATATTCATACCGTCCGTAGACCAGGGGATCGGCCACGCTGCCGCCGCCGGTCTCCGTGTAGTAGCCGGTGTCCTCCCGGCCTTCGAGGTTCTGGTATCGGTAATAGGCCAGTCCCAGCTTGACCCGGGTGCGGGAGGTCGGTTCGAACTGGGCGCCCACCTGCGCCCCGACGAGGGCCCGGCCCGGTCGCTCGCCTGGACGCTGCTCCCGCAGCGGAAACCAGCCCACGGTCGCAAACGGCACGGTGGCGCGGTCTTCACTGAACCAGCGCGCGGTCGCGGCCACGCCCTCGAAGTTCAGGTTCTCGGACCAGACCATCTCGGTGCTGAACCAGGGGTTGGGGATGCGGCCGGCCTGGAGCGTGAAGTACTCGCTCGGGTCCAGGCGAAGGAAGGCCCGATCGAAGAAGACCTGGTACTTGTTGAAGTCCTGTCCCAGCGTCTGGTTGGTGGACACCCGGTCGGTCGCATTGCCCGTGGCCAGGCGAATCCCCACCCCCACCTCGTCGCTCACCTTGGCAGACACGCCCAGCCGGGCGCGC
>JAJUHM010000297.1 GCA_029279925.1 Aquabacterium olei | reverse complement strand
CCCGTTCCTGAGGCCGCTCCGGTGCCGGTGTCCGGGCCACGACCCACACGGACACGCTGCGCACCCCGGCATCCTGCAAGGTGCGGGTCATTTCCTCCAGCGTGGCCCCGGTGGTCATCACATCGTCGACCAGGGCCACGTGCCGGCCTCGCAGGCGGGGCAGGGCGCGGTCCCGCACGGCATAGGCCCCGCGGATGGCCTGACGTCGCTCGTCGGCCGACAGACCCATCAGGCGTTCGGTGTGCCGCACCCGCACCAGGGCGTCGGGCAGCATCGGCACGCGCAGCGCCTGTGTGGCGGTGCGGGCCAGCAGCTCGGCCTGGTTGTAGCCCCGCTCCTGAAGGCGCTGTGCAGACAAGGGCGCCGGAATCACCAGCGGGCGTTCGGCCGGCCGCAAGCGCTGCAGGCCCGCAGCCACACGCTGGGCCAGCAGCCCGCCCAGCATCCGCGCCAGGGCCGGTTCCTCGTCGAACTTGAGCCGGCCTATCAGCGTGGTCCAAGGCGCGACGTAATCCAGGGCGGCCACGGCCCGATCGAACTCGGGCGGGTAGTCTTCGCACAGCGTGCAGGGCTCGTCCGTCGGGTGACCTGCGGGGAGGCTCAAGGCGCAGCGCGGACAGCGCGGTCGCAACGGGGCCAGCACCTGCAGACAGGCATGGCAGACCACCTCGGGTTGCCAGCGCCCGCACAACCTGCACGGCGCCCCCAGCGGGCGAAGCAGCCGCGACAAGAAGCCACCTGTTGCAGGCGGTTGAATCGGGCGGCGAGGCAGCGTGGGCATCGGCTCAATATACTGAGCGCCCCCTGCCTGCTCCATCGCCCGATGGTGGGGCCTGCTGCCCCTTGCCTGCCATGTCCGACGTGCCTTTGCCTTCCGCCGCTGCCCCCGCCGACCTGCCCGATGTGGCGCCCCATGCGCCTGCGCTGGCACGGCAGATCCGTCGTCTTGCGGCGCTGCCCGAGGCGCCCTGGCTCCACGGCGAGGCGGGGCGCCGCCTCGCCGACAAGCTGGTGCCCATTCGCATCGAGCCTGCGCACTGGGTGGACTGGTCTGCTTTCCTGGGCGCCGGGGCGGAGGCGGTCGCGGCGCGCTATCCCGAAGCCCGTCGCTGGATCATGGAGCCGCATGCGGCGCTGTTCGAGCGCAGCCTGGCGGCATGGCAGGCCGGACAGTCATCCCCGTGGTGGCGCCGCTGGCGTCAGGCGTCGCCGCCGGTGTCGCAGGCCGATGCGCCCCGGCCCGACGGCTGGCCGGCCGATGGGGTGCAGATGGTGTGGGCCAACATGACGCTGCACGCCAGCGCCGATGTGCCCGCGCTGCTCGCGCACTGGCACAGCCTGCTGGATGTGGGCGGCTTTCTGATGTGCAGCGGGCTCGGACCGGACACCGCCACCGAGCTCCGCGGTGTCTACCGCGCGCTGGGGTGGCCCCTGCCCACCGTCGACTTCATCGACATGCACGACCTGGGCGACGAACTGGTCCAGGCGGGCTTTCAGGACCCGGTGATGGACATGGAGCGGCTCACGCTGACCTGGCCGGACGCAACCGCCATGCTGGCCGAGTTGCGCACCTGGGGCGGCAACGTGGCGGTGGGGCGCCACGCCGGTCTGCGCACGCCGCGCTGGCGCGAGCGCCTGCTGCAGGCGCTCGAAGCCCACTGCCGCCGGCCCGATGGCCGCCTCGGCCTCACGGTCGAGCTGGTGTATGGCCACGCCCTCAAGCCCTTGCCGCGACCGAAGCTGGCCGCGGAGACCCGCGTGTCGCTGGACGACATGAAGCGCATGGTGCGCCACGGCCACGATCGAACGTGAACCGGGTCAACCCGGTGAGACGTGATTGCAACGCCGACAGCGGGTTATCCATAGCCTGCAGTGCCCGATTCCGTATTGAGATGGCTCAAGTGGCTGAATAGAATGGGTCACACGGCCGAGGGGTCTCATCCCCTTGGCCCGCCGATCAACCCGACGGACCCGGCCTGTGCGCCGCGGCCATCGCAGAGGAGTCGTGGGGCATGGCAGTCACCTGGTCGTCTGTTGGCGTGAAGGCCCCCGCGCTCTGGCAGTTCGGCATCTGGCGTCCCGAAGCGGCCGCCGCGCAATCCCCCCGTCTCCCTTTCTTGCGCCCCGGCGTCTGGTTGGCCGAGTGGCAACTGCTGCGCGCCGACGTTCTCAGCCCCTGGCAGATGGGGCGGGCACTGTTTCTGCTGGCAGCCCTGTCGCTGCTTGTCAGCGTCGGATTCTGGCTGGCGGGCTTTTCCCCCGTCATGGCCTTTGTCTGCCTGGAAGTGGCCGGCCTTGGCATGGCGATGGTGATCTGGATGCGGCATGCGACGGACCGGGACGTGATCTCCCTGCGTCCCGACCTGTTGCGCGTCGAGCGCCATCGTGCAGGCCAGGTGGACACAGTCGAATTCAACCCACGCTGGGTGAGGGTGGAGCCGGACCAGCTGGATGGCTCGCTGGTGCGGCTCTCCCATCACGGGCGCAGCGTGGTGGTGGGCGATTTCGTGCAGCGACAGCACCGGCGGCAACTGGCGGACGAGTTTCGCTGGGCCTTGCGTCATCTCGACGCCCGGTGAGGAAAGGGTGGCGGCATGCCCGGTCAGGCGTGCCGTCGTGATGCCCCCTTCATGACCGTCGACAACCCATGGCGAGCGAGAACATGATCCTGGATCCTGGTCAGCGAGTGAGTGAGGTGGTACCGGCAACAGGCCCGTCTCGGTGGGCGCACTGTCTGTCCGGATGTCGTGCGACGATGTCGGTCGCGCTCGGGGTAGCCGCCATGGCCTGGGCGTCCATGGCTCATGCAGTGAGCGACCTTCCCGGTGGGCCGGGTGTGCGCCAGATCGATCTGCAACCGCCTGTCACGCGGATCGCCGCCGAGCAGCAATGGCTGCACAACATGATGCTCTACATCTGCGGCGTCATTTTCGTCGCGGTGTTCGGGGTGATGTTCTATTCCATCTGGAAGCACCGCAAGTCCAAGGGTGCCAAGCCAGCCGATTTTCACGAGTCCACGACGGTCGAGATCGTCTGGACCATCATTCCCTTCTTGATCGTCATCGGCATGGCCTTGCCGGCCACCAAGGTCGTCGTGGCCCAGAAAGACACGACCAACGCCGACCTCACCATCAAGGCCACGGGCTACCAGTGGAAGTGGGGCTATGACTACATCAAGGGCGAGGGCGAGGGCATTTCCTACGTGTCCACGCTGGACGCCACCCACCGCGCCCTGTCCGACGCCGGCACCCCGCAAGGCGACAACTACCTGCTCAAGGTCGATGAGCCGCTGGTCGTGCCGGTCGACAAGAAGGTGCGCATCATCACCACGGCCAACGACGTGATCCACTCCTTCTGGGTGCCGGCCTTCGGCATCAAGCAGGACGCCATTCCCGGCTTCGTGCGCGATACCTGGTTCCGGGCTGAGAAGGTGGGCGATTACTACGGGCAATGCGCCGAGCTGTGCGGCAAGGAGCACGCCTACATGCCCATCCACGTGAAGGTGGTGACGGCCGAGGACTACGCCAAGTGGGTCGGTGCCAAGCAGAAGGAACTGCAGGCCAAGGCCGACGACCCGGCCAAGGTGTGGGCGCTGCCCGACCTGATGGCCCGTGGCGAGAAGGTCTACAACGCCAACTGTGCCGCCTGCCACATGCCCACCGGCAAAGGCGGGGGGGCGATCAAGGCCCTCGATGGCTCGCCCGTGGTGCTCAGCGAGGACAAGGCCAAGGAAATCCACGTGCTGCTCAACGGGCAGAACAACATCATGCCGGCATGGCGCCAGCTGTCCGACACCGAGATTGCGGCGGTGATCACTTACACCAAGAACAGCTGGTCCAACAAGACCGGACAGATCGTGCAGCCGGCCGATGTGCTGGCCATGCGCAAGTGATGCTTTGACGAGGCGAGTCGAGGAAAGGACCCATCCATGAGCGCAGTACTCGGCCCTGGCGGCCACGTCCACGGTCATGACGACCATGCCCACGACCATCCTCACGGATGGCGACGCTGGGTCTACGCCACCAACCACAAGGACATCGGCACGCTCTACATGCTGTTCGCGCTGACGATGCTGATGATCGGCGGCGTGCTGGCGCTGGGCATCCGCGCCGAGCTGTTCCAGCCCGGGCTGCAACTGGTCAACCCCGAGCTGTTCAACCAGCTCACGACCATGCACGGCATCATCATGGTGTTCGGCGCGATCATGCCGGCCTTCGTCGGCTTCGCGAACTGGATGCTGCCGCTGCAGATCGGTGCGTCCGACATGGCGTTCGCGCGCATGAACAACTTCAGCTTCTGGCTGATGATTCCCGCGGCCATCCTGCTGGTGGGCTCGTTCTTCATGCCGGGCGGCGCCCCCGCCGCCGGCTGGACGCTGTATGCGCCGCTGACGCTGCAGATGGGCCCCTCGATGGACGCCGGCATCTTCGCCATGCACATTCTGGGCGCCTCGTCCATCATGGGCTCGATCAACATCATCGTGACCATCCTCAACATGCGCGCGCCCGGCATGACGCTGATGAAGATGCCGATGTTCGCGTGGACCTGGCTGATCACGGCCTACCTGTTGATCGCCGTGATGCCGGTGCTGGCAGGGGCGATCACGATGACGCTGACCGACCGCCACTTCGGCACCAGCTTCTTCAATCCGGCCGGCGGCGGCGACCCGGT
>JAJUHM010000296.1 GCA_029279925.1 Aquabacterium olei | reverse complement strand
GGGCAGCGTGGCCGGGCCAGCCGAGAAATTGAAGGGGCGCGTCATGAGGCTATCCGATGGGAACAAACCCGGCACGGGGCCGGGTCGGGGGTCACTTCTTGGCCGGGGCCGGCTTGGTGGCCGAGGCCGGCTGCTGGGCCGGCTGGCCGCCGCCGCTGAGCTTGCCGCCCGTGGCGTTGTCCAGAATCTTGCGGATGTTCTGCTGGGCTGCCTGCAGTTTCGGGTCGACCTGCGGGCGCGCTTCCTGCACCACCTTCTCGACCAGCGCGTTGCTCATTTCGGGCAGCAGGCCCTGGTACTTCTTGAGCACGGGCGAATCCAGCATGGTGACCAGCTGCTTGAGCTCGTCTTCCGTGAAGCGCTCTTCGAACATCGGGCCGATCACGCTCTGGCTGAGCTTGATCGTCGTGTTGCGCAGCACGGGCATGGCGGTGTCGAGGTACTTGCGGATCTCGGCATCGATCTGCTTGGCGGTGGCTTCACGCTTGTCTTCCGGGACGGCCTGGGCCAGCACCGGTTGCGCCGCTGCAGCCAGCTGGCGGGCGGGGTTTTCGGCCAGGCCGCGGGCCGTGCCTTCCAGGGCCGATTGCTGGATGGTCAGCAGCTTCTGCACCAGCTCCTTCTTGCTTTCGGCGTGGGCGGCCAGGCTGGTGGCCATCAGGGCGGAGGCGATGGCCGTGGCCCATACCGTGTTCGTCAGCTTCATGTTCGGTCCTTGGTGTCCGTAGGAGAAGGAGAACCCCGTCAGCGCAACGGGGTGCGGTTTGCTTGGTGTCGTGCGATCACAGATCGGTTCCGGCGCCGTCGTCACCGGCTTCACCGGCGTCCGCATCGGCGTCGGCGTTCGCATCGTTCTCGACGATGCGCTGCAGGCCGATCAGCTTGGCACCTTCATCCAGCGCGATCAGGGTCACCCCTTGGGTGGCGCGGCCCAGTTCGCGGATCTCGCTGACGCGGGTGCGCACCAGCACGCCCTTGTCGGTGATCAGCATGATCTCGTCTTCCGTGCGCACCAGGGTGGCCGCGACCACCTTGCCGTTGCGCTCGGACTGCTGGATGGCGATCATGCCCTTGGTGCCGCGGCCATGGCGGGTGTATTCGACGATGCTGGTGCGCTTGCCGTAACCGTTCTCGGTGGCGGTCAGCACGCTTTGCGTTTCGTCTTCGGCCACGAGCATGGCGATGACCGACTGGCCTTCCTCCAGCATCATGCCGCGCACGCCGCGGGCGCTGCGGCCCATGGGGCGCACGTCTTCTTCGTCGAAGCGCACGGCCTTGCCGCCGTCACTGAACAGCATCACATCGTGCTTGCCGTCGGTCAGGGCCGCGCCCACCAGGTAGTCGCCCTCGTCCAGGCCCACGGCGATGATGCCGGCCTTGCGCGGGTTGCTGAAGTCGGTCAGCGGTGTCTTCTTCACTGTGCCCAGGCGGGTGGCCATGAACACGTAGTGATCTTCGGGGAAGCTGCGGAACTCGCCGGTCAGCGGCAGCACCACGTTGATCTTCTCGTCCTTCTCCAGCGGGAACATGTTGACCATGGGCTTGCCACGCGAGTTGCGCGAGCCCTGCGGCACTTCCCAGACCTTGAGCCAATACACGCGGCCGCGGTTGCTGAAGCACAGGATGTAGTCGTGCGTGTTGGCGATGAAGAGCTGGTCGATCCAGTCGTCTTCCTTCGTCGCGGTGGCCTGCTTGCCGCGGCCTCCTCGCTTCTGGGCACGGTACTCGCTGAGCGGCTGGCTCTTGATGTAGCCGGTGTGGCTGAGCGTGACCACCATGTCGGTGGGCGTGATCAGGTCTTCGGTGCCCAGCTCCTGCGCGTTGTGCTCGATCGTGGAGCGGCGGGCGCCGAGCTTGGTCTGACCGAATTCGGTGCGGATGGCCGTGAGCTCGTCGCCGATGATGCTGGAGACGCGCTCGGGCTTGGCGAGGATGTCCAGCAGATCGGCGATCTGGGCCATGACATCCTTGTACTCGCCGATGATCTTGTCCTGCTCCAGGCCGGTCAGGCGCTGCAGGCGCATCTGCAGGATCTCGCCCGCCTGGTCTTCGCTCAGGCGGTACAGGCCATCGGGCTGCATGCCATAGCTGGGTGACAGGCTCTCCGGGCGGTACTGCCGGGCGTCGCCTTCGACGCGGGACAGCATCTCGCGCACCAGCGACGAATCCCAGCTCTTGCTCATCAGGGCCTGCTTGGCCACCGGCGGGGTCGGCGAGGTCTTGATGGTCTCGATGAACTCGTCGATGTTGGCCAGCGCCACCGCCAGACCTTCGAGCACGTGGCCGCGCTCGCGCGCCTTGCGCAGTTCGTACACCGTGCGGCGGGTCACCACCTCGCGGCGGTGCTCGAGGAAGACGGTGACCAGGTCCTTGAGGTTGCACAGCTTGGGCTGACCGTCGATCAGCGCCACCATGTTGATGCCGAAGGTGTCCTGCAGCTGCGTTTGCTTGTACAGGTTGTTGAGCACCACCTCGGGCACTTCGCCCCGCTTGAGCTCAATCACCACCCGCATGCCGGACTTGTCGGACTCGTCCTGGATGTGGCTGATGCCTTCGATCTTCTTGTCGTTGACCAGCTCGGCGATGCGCTCGAGCAGGTTCTTCTTGTTCACCTGGTAGGGGATCTCGTCGACGATGATCGCCTGGCGGTCGCCCTTGCCGATGTCTTCGAAGTGGCAGCGCGCGCGCATGACCACGCGGCCGCGACCGGTGCGGTAGCCCTCGCGCACGCCGCTGAGGCCATAGATGATGCCGGCGGTGGGGAAGTCGGGTGCCGGGATGATCTCCATGAGTTCATCGACCGAGCACTCGGGGTTCTTCAACGCGTGCAGGCAGGCGTCGACGACCTCGTTGAGGTTGTGCGGCGGGATGTTGGTGGCCATGCCCACCGCGATGCCGGCCGAGCCGTTGACCAGCAGGTTGGGCAGGCGGGTGGGCAGCACCAGCGGCTCTTTTTCCGAGCCATCGTAGTTGGGGCCGAAGTCGACGGTTTCCTTGTCGATGTCGGCCAGCATCTCGTGGGCGATCTTGGCCAGGCGGATTTCCGTGTACCGCATGGCCGCGGCGTTGTCGCCGTCGATGGAGCCGAAGTTGCCTTGGCCGTCGACCAGCATGTGGCGCAGCGAGAAGTCCTGCGCCATCCGGACGATGGTGTCGTACACCGCCGAGTCGCCGTGCTGGTGGTACTTACCGATCACGTCGCCGACGATACGGGCGGACTTCTTGTAAGGGCGGTTCCAGTCGTTGTTGAGCTCGTGCATCGCGAACAGGACGCGACGGTGCACGGGCTTGAGGCCATCACGGGCATCGGGCAGGGCGCGACCCACGATCACGCTCATCGCGTAATCGAGGTACGAGCGCCGCATCTCCTCTTCGAGGCTGATGGGCAGGGTTTCCTTGGCGAATGGCGTCATGCGGACTCGATCGGGGGAGAAGGGACGGGCCTGGCGTAAGGTGCCGGCCCGGCACGGGCTTCCATGGCCCCGCCACCCCGTGTGTCAGAGGAGGACAGGGCAAACAAGCCATTGTAATTGGCCTGGGTTGTCGCCCTCGCGCAACAAGTAAACGCCGGCATTCGTGCAGCATGGCCGCTCCATTGAGCGCCAAGACCTCTATGGCACAATGGTTCGCGTCAGACCCACCAAGGGTTAACCCCTTTTCTGGTTAGCTTTTTGGCTAATTGCCCAGGCAGGGCGCCTCGCAGTCCAATGCTGCGTCTTACACGTGAGGATTCGAATGAACAAACTCAATAAAGTTGCCGCGCTGTTTGCCACCGTTGCCCTGGCTGGTGGCGCGATCGCCCAGACCCAGTCCACCATCGACAACTGGCGCGGTACCGACGGCACCGTCTGGAAGAACGGCACCAACGAACACTGCTGGCGCGACAACTTCTGGACCCCGCAGACGGGCGTTCAGGGCTGCGACGGCGTGCCTGCTCCGGCCCCGGCTCCCGCTCCGGCCCCGGCTCCGGCCCCCGCTGCTGCTCCGGCTCCGGCCCCCGCTCCGGCTCCGGCCCCTGTGGTCGTCGCCCCCGCCACCGAGAAGGTCAGCTTCGCTGCCGACGCCTTCTTCGACTTCGACAAGGCTGTGCTGAAGCCCGAAGGCAAGGCCAAGCTGGACGACCTGGCTGACAAGGTCAAGGACCTGAACCTGGAAGTCATCATCGCTGTCGGTCACACCGACTCGGTGGGTTCGGACGCCTACAACCAGAAGCTGTCGATCCGTCGCTCGGAAGCCGTCAAGACCTATCTGACCGGCAAGGGCATCGACGCTGCTCGCGTCTACACCGAAGGCAAGGGCGAGAAGCAGCCCGTCGCCGACAACAAGACCGCCGAAGGCCGCGCCAAGAACCGCCGCGTGGAAATCGAAGTGGTTGGCACCCGCAACAAGTGATCGGATGAAGCAGGCCTGGCAACAGGCCTGATCCCCCGATGAGAAAACCCCGCCTCGGCGGGGTTTTTGTTTGATGGGGCCCCGAGGGACCCTTGGAAGGCCCCCCGATGGGGCTCGGCGGTTCAGGCGAGCGACACCATCTTGCCGCTCAGGCGCTTGGCCAACTGCGTGGCCATGCGGTTGACCGTGCCGTAGATCGACAACTGCGGGTTGGCGCCGATGCTGGTCGGGAAGAGCGAGCCATCGTGTACCGAGAGGTTCGCCAGTTGCCAGTGCACGCC
>JAJUHM010000295.1 GCA_029279925.1 Aquabacterium olei | reverse complement strand
GTTCCATGTTCCCGTCTTCCTCAAAACTGATGAGCGTGCCCGACTTGGCTTCTTCTTCCAGGTCGATGTCCCAGGGGGTGAAGCTGGACAGCACACGGGTGGGCACGCGGTACTTGCCGGCGAACTCCACCGAACGGATCTGCAGCACCTTCGAGCCCAGCGACGCCATCTCCAGCATCTCTTCGAAGCTGATGGACTTCATGCGGCGGGCTTCGGGCACCACGCGCGGGTCGGTCGTGTAGATGCCGTCCACGTCGGTGTAGATCAGGCACTCGTCGGCCTTCATCGCTGCGGCCACGGCCACCGCGGAGGTGTCCGAGCCCCCGCGGCCCAGCGTCGTGATGTGGCCTTCCGGGTCGACGCCCTGGAAGCCGGTGATGATCACGACACGGCCGGCCGCCAGGTCGGCGCGCACGCGGGCGTCATCGATGCTCTCGATGCGGGCCTTGGTGAACGCGGAGTTGGTCTTGATCGGCACCTGCCAACCGGCATAGCTGACGGCGTCAAGGCCTTCAGCCTGCAGGGCAATGGACAGCAGCCCCACCGACACTTGCTCGCCCGTCGAGGCGATCATGTCGAGCTCGCGCGGGTTGGGACGGTCGGAGAGTTCTTTGGCCAGGCCGAGCAGGCGGTTGGTCTCACCGCTCATGGCCGACGGAACGACCACGAGTTGATGTCCCGCCCGCACCCACTTGGCCACGCGCTTGGCCACGTTGCGGATGCGCTCGGTCGAGCCCATCGACGTGCCGCCGTATTTGTGAACGATCAGTGCCATGTCAGATGTGGTTGAAAAGACCGCGCCGCAATGAAACGGCCGCCGACAACGGGGCCTGCGCGATCAAACCCTTTATTTTAGCCCGCCGAATCGATCGTTCAATCCGATGCGCGTTCAACGGCGCGGCAAATTCGAGGCGAATCGCGGCCGGAACAGCCTCATTCCGGGTCCGGCACCCACTGCAGGGCCCATTGCGGCTCGCCTGCGGCCGCCCAGTGGCGCGCATCCATGCCCAAGCCGGGCACGAACAGCACGCTACCGCCCTGCCAGCACAGAGGGCCTTGCCGAAGCCAGGCCGGCACTGCGGCCTGCTGAAACTGCTTTTTCAGCGAGCGGGCCGGGCGACCGGGCCCCGCCTGGAACTGGGCGCCAGCCTCGCGCGGCGCCACCCGCATGTGCTGCAACGCCGACCAGGGAACACCCCGCTCCGGCACCCGGCAGGCTTTCAGCGCGCCGCCCCATCCTGCCAGCCGCAGAACACCAGACGCCGGCATGGACACATCGCCCAGGGCCACCCCACCCTGAGCCCCCCACCCCGCATCGCTTGCATCCGTACGCAAGGGCTGACCACATTGAGCCTCAGCGGACGCCAATGCCGGCTCACAGGGCTCACCCAGGGTCAGCACACCGCGGTACAGCGTGACGCCGGCGCCAGGCCATCGGCCCGCGCGCTGCCGCGCGACCAGAAGCGGGACCTCGTCGGACAGGCGCGTCACCCAAGAGCCCTCAGGCGACACACCGGCCGCCCGCCACCAGGCCAGCAGAACCATGCGTCGCAAGGGGGCAGGCAAGGCGGACCATGCGACCGCATCGAGTTGCCGGGCCCCCTGCGCCAGCGCCTTCAACTGCGTCAGCGCGAACATCTGGGCCACCGCCTGGGCATCCGCCACCCGCCTCGCACTGGCTGCGAGGTTCGCCTCCGCCTCCGGAAAGGCCCCCTGCAACGCTGGCCATACATCCAGCCGCAGGCGGTTGCGCGCATGAACGCGGCTGTCATTGCTGTCGTCGTCCACGTGAACCAGGCGATGGTGTGCCACGTAGGCCTCGATGGCACGTCGGGGCTGATCCAGCCAGGGGCGAACCCAGCACAGACCGTCACGCCAGGCCTCTCGGGGCATTGCCGCCAACCCGGCCGCGCTGCCGCCGCGCAGCGCCTGAAGCAGCACTGTTTCGGCCTGATCCCGTCGATGGTGGGCCAGCAGAACCAGGGTGGCCCCGACCTCACGGGCCATGTCCGCCAGCGCCGCGTAACGCGCACGCCGCGCGGCGGCCTCGATGCCGCCCCCGTCGTCCACGCACACCACGCGGCGCGTCAGGGCACGCACGGGCAAGCCGCCATCGGCCCAGTGCCGGCAGCAATCGTCCACATGGGCCTGCCAGGCGTCGGCCTGCAGGCTGAGCCCGTGGTGGACATGAAGCGCAACGACCGCCAGACCCGGCACATCCCGTGCGGCGCTGGCGGTCGCATGAAGCAGCGCGATGGAGTCTCGCCCCCCGCTGCACGCCACGGCCACGACGGCCGCGGCGTGATCGGCCTCGGTGCTCAACGCTCCTTGGTGTCGGTGAAGCGGCCGTAGCTCTGCAGACGCTCGTAGCGCGATTGCAGCAGGTCCTTGACCTTGAGGTCACTCACCTGACGCAGCGCGTCGTTCAGGCCGCGCTTGAGGTTGGCCGCGGCCTGCTTGTGGTCGCGGTGAGCGCCACCCACCGGCTCGCTGATGATCTTGTCGACCAGACCCAGGGCCTTCAGGCGGTGTGCGGTGATGCCGAGTGCCTCGGCGGCATCCGGCGCCTTCTCGGCCGTCTTCCAGAGGATGGACGCACAGCCTTCCGGCGAGATCACCGAGTACACCGAGTACTGCATCATCAGGACCTGATCGGCCACGCTGATGGCCAGCGCGCCGCCCGAACCACCCTCGCCGATGATGGTGGTGATGATGGGCACCTCCAGCTTGGCCATCTCGAAGATGTTGCGGCCGATGGCTTCGGACTGGTTGCGCTCTTCGGCACCGATGCCGGGGTAGGCACCCGGGGTGTCGACGAAGGTGAACACCGGCAGGCCGAACTTCTCGGCCGTCTGCATCAGGCGCAGCGCCTTGCGATAGCCCTCGGGGCGCGACATGCCGAAGTTGCGGGCCGCACGCTCTTTGGTGTCACGGCCCTTCTGATGGCCCACGACCATGCAAGCCTGGCCATTGAAGCGGGCCAGGCCACCGACGATGGAGAGGTCGTCGGCGAAGTGGCGGTCACCGTGCATTTCCTGGAAGTCGGTGAACAGCTCGTTCACATAGTCCAGCGTGTAGGGTCGCTGCGGATGGCGGGCGATCTGCGTGACCTGCCAGGGCGTCAGGTTGGCGTAGATGTCCTTGGTCAGCAACTGGCTCTTCTTGCTGAGGCGATCGATCTCTTCCGAGATGTCGACAGCCGACTCGCTCTGCACGTAACGCAGCTCTTCGATCTTGGACTCGAGTTCAGCGATCGGTTGCTCGAACTCCAGAAAGTGTCTTTTGCTCATGGCGAATCCTTCTTCTCTCGTGCGGGCGCGGCTCAGTGATCGGCAGGCAGCGGATCAAGACTGCGCCACAGATACCAGGTGCCCACGGTTCGGTACGGTGCCCAGGCCTCGGCCACATCGCGGGCCTCGGCGCGCGAGACGGGCTCACCGCTGAAATAGTTCTGGCTGATGCCCTTGATGAGGCCGACGTCGTCCAGCGGCAGCACGTTCGGGCGCAGCAGGTGAAAGATCAGGAACATCTCCGCCGTCCAGCGGCCGATGCCGCGGATGTCGGTGAGTTCCTCGATGATGGCCTCGTCGTCCATCTTCTGCCAGTCGTGCACATGCACCTGGCCGTTGTCGAAGTGGCCTGCCAGGTCGAGCAGGTAGTCCACCTTGCGCGCAGACAGGCCGATTTCACGCAGCGTGCCGGCTTCGACGCGAAGCAGCGCCTGCACATCGAGCGGGCCGCGCGAATCCTCGGACTCGACCTGGAACAGCGCAAGCAGCCGGTTCCAGACGGCCTGCGCCGACTTCACCGACACCTGCTGGCCGACGATGGACCGGGCCAGCGTGGTGAACGCGTCGCCACGGGTGTACAGCCGCGCATGGCCGTGCTCGGCCACCAGCTTGCGCATCACGCGGTCGCGCTTGACCAGATGCCTGCAGGCATCGTCCCAGTAGGTGGGCGTCACGAGGGTGGTGCTGGCCTGTGCCGCACCTGCTGTCGACAGGGGAGCGTTCGGCATCAGGCTTTCACCCACGTCGTACCCTGTGGCCCATCCTTCAGCACGATGCCCTGGGACGCCAGCTCGTCGCGAATGCGATCGGCGCCCGCGAAATCGCGGGCTTTCTTCGCCTCGGCACGCTGAATGATCAGCGCTTCGATGGCGGCCGCATCCATCCCGCCAGCTGCCGTGCCCCCTTGCAAGTAGCTCTTGGGCGACTGCTGCAGCAAGCCGAGCACGGCGCCCAGGGCCTTCAGCTGCTTGGCCACATCGAGAGACCCATTGCGATTCACCTCGGCAGCCAACTCGAACATCACGGCCAGCGCGATGGGCGTGTTGAAGTCCTCGTCCATCGCCGCCTTGAAGCGGGCCGCGTGAGGGGCACTCCAGTCCACGTCCACAGCAGGGACCTCACCGACCGCGTCAAGCGCGGTGTAGAGACGGCGCAGGCCACTGCGGGCGTCGTCCAGCCCGGCGTCGCTGTAGTTGAATGGGCTGCGGTAGTGCGTACGCAGCATGAAGAACCGGATCGTCTCACCGTCGTACTTCTGCAGCACGTCGCGAATGGTGAAGAAGTTGCCCAGGCTCTTGGACATCTTCTCGTTGTCGACGTTGACGAAACCGTTGTGCAGCCAGTAATTGACGAAACGCTTGCCGGTCGCACCCTCGCTCTGGGC
>JAJUHM010000294.1 GCA_029279925.1 Aquabacterium olei | reverse complement strand
CTTGGTCATGGCGCCTGCGATCACGCCGGCCATGTAAGCGCCCTCGTAGGTGCGCGAGTCGTAGGTGCGCATGTTGGCCGACGTCTTGTAGCCGGTGGCATGCTCGAACTTCACGTTGGGGTTGTCGGCCGCCACCTTGAGCATGGGTTCCATGTAACCGAAGGTGGTGCCGAAGATCAGGACGTTGCCCTGCCCCACCAGGTCGCGGATGACGCGCTCGGACTCGGGGCCCTCGGGCACCTTCTCGACGAAGCTGGTCTTGACCTTGTCGCCGAACTCCTTCTCGATGGCCAGGCGGCCCTGATCGTGGGCGTACGTCCAGCCGGCGTCGCCCACCGGGCCGACGTAGGCAAACGCGATCTTCAGCGGGCCCACCGCCTCGGCAGCCGATGCGGCAGCCGAGGCCTCGGGCGCGGCCGGCGCGGCCTCTTCCTTCTTGCCGCAGCCCACCAGGGCGGCGGTGGCGGCCAGGGAAGCCCAGCCAGCCAGCTTCAGCAGAGAACGCTTGGACAAATTCGAGGACATGTCATCTCCAGGGTTGAAAACAGCTTGAATCAACAGGGAAACCGGCAGCGTGCCGGACAGGGCGCGACGTCAGCAACGATCATGCCGGGTCAGGCACCGGGATGGAAGGGCTTGCCCAGCGAGGCCGGCATGTTGATCCGGATCCACGTCGGGTTGCGCGAGATCAGCACCAGCACGACGATGGTCGCGATGTATGGCAGCATGGTCAGGAACTGGCTGGGGATCTGCACACCCTGCCCTTGCATCTGGAACTGCAGCATCGTGACGCCGCCGAACAGGTAGGCGCCCAGCAGCACGCGGGCCGGCCGCCACGTGGCAAAGGTGGTCAGGGCCAGCGCGATCCAGCCCTTGCCGGCCACCATGCCTTCGACCCACAGCGGGGTGTAGACCAGCGAGATGTAGGCCCCCGCGATGCCGCACAAGGCGCCCCCTGTCATCACCGCCAGCAGCCGGATGGGCCGCACGGCATAGCCCAGCGCATGCGCCGACTCGGGCGATTCCCCGACGGCGCGAAGCACCAGACCGGCCCGCGAGCGCATCAGGAACCACGTGAGCCCGATGGCCAGCGCGATGGTGAGGTAGACCAGCGGGTGCTGCTTGAAAAAGGCCGGGCCCACGAATGGCAGGTCAGCCAGACCGGGAATGGCGAAATGCGGCCGCTCGGGCAGCCTCTGCTGGGTGTAGGTGATGCCGACAAAGGCGCTGAGACCTGCGCCGAAGAGGCTGAGTGCCAGCCCCGTGGCGTACTGGTTGGTGTTGAGCCAGATGACCAGCAGGCCGAACGCGCCGGCCAGCACGGCACCGGCCGCCGCACCGGCTGCAAAACCGAGCCAGTCGCTGCCGGTGTGCACGCCGGTGGCGAAGCCCGCAATGGCGGCCACCAGCATCATGCCTTCGGCCCCCAGGTTGAGCACGCCAGCCCGCTCGTTGATCAGCAGCCCCAGCGAGGCCAGGGCCACCACGGTGCCCGCATTCAGGGTGGCCGCAATCAACAGGGCCAGGGATTCAGGGGTCAGTCCGGTCATTTGGTGCCCACCCAGCGCAGACGTTGGTGGATGAAGGTGTCGCAGGCCAGCAAGGTGAACAGCAACAGGCCCTGGAACACGCCGGTGAGCGCCTTGGGCAGGCCCAGACGCGATTGCGCCAGTTCACCACCGATGTAGAACATGCTCATCAACACGGCCGAGAAGACGATGCCGATCGGGTTGAGCCGCCCGACAAAGGCCACGATGATGGCCGCGAAGCCGTAGCCCAGCGGCACATACGGCGTCAGCTGTCCCTGTGGCCCGGCCACGTCCAGCGCACCAGCCAGCCCGGCCATGCCACCGGACAGCAGCAGCGCCGTCCACAGCGCCTTGCGGCTGGAAAAGCCCGCGTAGCGCGCCGCGGCCGGGGCCAGCCCTCCGACCTGCAGCTGGAAGCCGGCAAAGGTGCGGTACAGGAACAGGGTGAAGCCCAGCACGGCCGCCGCCGCGATGAAGACGCCGATGTTCATGCGCAAGCCCTGCATGAGCTTGGGCACACGGGTGGCTTCCAGAAAGGTGATGGTCTGCGGAAAGTTGTAGCCGGCCGGGTCCTTCCAGGGCCCGTACACCAGGTAGCTCAGCAGCATCTCGGCGACATAGACCAGCATCAGGCTGACGAGGATTTCGTTGGCGTTGAACCGGTCTCGGAGCGCGGCCACGATGGCCGCCCACAGCATGCCGCCCAGCACCCCCGCGCCCAGCACGGCCACGAGGATCCAGCTTCCGGTATCGGGTGTGGCCTGCATGGCCACCCCACCAGCGAAGATGGCGCCCAGGACGAACTGCCCTTCCGCACCGATGTTCCAGAGGTTGGCCCGGAAGCAGACGGACAGCCCCAACGCGATCAGGATCAGCGGCGTCGCCTTGAGGCTGAGCTCGGCCAGCGCGTAGCCGCTGCGCAAAGGCTCGATGAAGAACATGCGCAAGCCGGCCAGCGGGTCCTTGCCCAGGGCCGCGAACAGGATGGTGCCGATCAAGACGGTGACGGCCAGCGCGATCAGCGGGGAAGCCAGGGTCAGCGCCTTCGAGGGCGCGGCACGGGGTTCAAGCTTGAACATGCGTCCCCCCCAGGCTGCCGTCGGCGTGCGACGGACGCGGCACGGCCTCGTCCCACAGGCCACTCATCCAGGCCCCGATCTGCTCGACCGTGGCCTCTGCGGTCGGGATGGACGGCGACAGCCGCCCTTGCGCCATCACCATCAGGCGGTCACTCACTTCGAACAATTCGTCCAGCTCCTCGCTGACGACCAGCACGGCACAGCCGGCGTCACGCAACTTCAACAACTCGCCGCGGATCTGCGCGGCCGCCCCGACGTCGACGCCCCAGGTGGGCTGGGACACGAGCAGCACGCGCGGCGCGGCGTCGATCTCGCGGCCCATGATGAACTTCTGCAGGTTGCCCCCCGACAGGCTGCGCGCCAGCGCATGGGGGCCGCCCGCCTTCACGTTGAAGCGCTGGATCAGTTCCTGCGCCATGCCGGTGATGCCGGTGGTGCGCAGCCAGCCGCCCGGGCCGATGGCGTCGGTGCGGGTGAGCAAGGTGTTCTGGGCCAGCGACATCGTCGGTACGGCGCCACGCCCGAGCCGCTCTTCCGGCACGCTGTGCAGCCCCAGATGCCGGCGGGTACGCGGCGATGCGCGGCCGATGTCGCGGCCGAACAGCGTCACGCTGCCCGGAGCGCCACGCGGGTCCTCGCCGCTGAGCACCGCCATCAAGGCCTGCTGTCCGTTGCCCGACACGCCCGCAATCCCGACGATCTCGCCCGCACGCAGGGCGAAGCTGACCTGCTTGAGGTCGGTGCCGAAAGGGTCCTGGCTGGGCACGTTGAGCCCCTTCACGGACAGGGCCACCTCGCCCAGCACCGGCGCGCCGCGCTGCAGTTCGGGCGGCTCGCTGCCGATCATCAGCCGCGACAGGCTGGCGTTGCTCTCCTGCCGCGGATCGACCTCACCGGTCACCTTGCCGCCGCGCAGCACGGTGCAGTGGTGGCACAGGTCGCGGATCTCGTCGAGCTTGTGGCTGATGTAGAGGATCGAGCACCCTTCGTCCGCGAGCTTGCGCAACGTCACGAACAGCTTGCCGACCGCCTGGGGCGTGAGCACCGAGGTGGGCTCGTCGAGGATGAGCAGCTGAGGCCGGGTCAACAGGGCACGGACGATCTCGACGCGCTGGCGCTCCCCCACGGTGAGCGAGTGCACGTGGCGTTCGGGGTCCACCTCCAGTCCATACTCACGCGAGACCTGGCGGATGCGCTCGGTGACCTCGGGCAGGCTCAGGCTCTTGTCGAGGCCCAGCCACACGTTCTCAGCCGCGGTCAGGGTGTCGAACAGCGAGAAGTGCTGGAACACCATGCTGATGCCCAGCGCGCGCGCCTCCTGGGGCGAGCGCACCTGCACCGGCTGGCCGTTGAACAGGATCTCGCCGGCGTCGGGCTTGACGGCGCCGAAGATGATCTTCATCAGGGTGGACTTGCCGGCGCCGTTTTCGCCGAGCACGGCGTGGATCTCGCCGGGGCGCACCTTCAGGCTCACCGCATCGTTGGCACGCACGCTGGGGTACTGCTTGGTGATGTGCCGCAGTTCAAGACGGAGGGTCATGCTGGGTGGGATTGGGGAGGGAACGGCCCGCGGTACGGGCGCTTACACGACGGATGGAGATTGGAACACCGTTTGGCCCGCCACCAGCGTGCGGACCAGGTTCCTTTCGTCGCCCAGCGTCATCCAGGCAAACACCCGCTCGTGCAGAGAGCCATGCGAGTCCCGTGCCAGCTTGTCGCGGTGGACCGCCACGTCGCCCTGTGCCCACTTCCACACTGCAAAATCGGCCATGCAGCCTGGCTCGATGCGGCCCACTTCGTGCGACAGACCCAGTGCCTGTGCCGCCCCCAGCGTGGCGGTGTGCAGCGCCTTCCAGGCGCTCAGGCGTGTGCCCTGCATCGCCTGGATCTTGTAGGCATCCGCCATGTTGCGGTGCATGCTCAAGCTGGTGCCGCCGCCCACATCGCTGGCCAGGCTGACGTTCAGCCCCTCGCGCTGAGCCTGTGCCCAATCGAACAGCCCGCTGCCCAGAAACAGGTTGGACGACGGACAGTGGGCGATCTGGGCGCCGCGTTCACGCAACACCGCGCGGTCGCGT
>JAJUHM010000293.1 GCA_029279925.1 Aquabacterium olei | reverse complement strand
GTGAAGCCCGGCCGGGCGGGGCAGACACCGCACCAGGGTCAGCGGCCGGCAGTCGTCCCGCGTGGCGGCAGGGCGGCGGGCCGCCTCGTAGGCGGCCAGGGCCTGCTCTGCGGCCCGCGCCCACGTGAAGAAGGTCCGCGCTCGCAACAGGCACCCCATGTCCAGCGTGGCGGCCGCGCGCGGATGCTGAGGCCAGTCCCGAAGGACATCGCGCAGCGCGTCAGGGTGAGCATGCCGGAGCATGCGCCCCGCCGCGCCATCTGCCACCAACGACCGCAGCTCTTCGTCGCCCGCGGCGGGCAGCACCAGCACGGGCGTGCCACACGCCATCGATTCACGCGGGCACACGTGGTCCGGGTCCCACTGCGCAGCGGGCATGACGGTGACGTCCGCCGCCGCGCAGACGGCACTGCGCAGGGCCGCGCCATGCAACCCCCGCCAGCCCGGAGGCAGGCAATGCAGGCCGGCCGCTGCGAACGGTGCCCAATGACGGCTCGCCGGGTCCCCCAGGGTCACGGCATGCGCCGGCAATTTGTGCAGGGCGCGCAAAAAGGGCAGGTAAGCGGCCTGCGCTTCGCGCCCGGGCGGGGCGACGAGGGCGGGCTCGGCCTGGCCCCACAGCACGAGCAGGCCATCGCGGGGAAGACCGAGCGACTCGCGCAAGGCCCCGCGCGCGCGGGGCCGGAACACGGCGGTATCGCACCCCCGCGACACCACCCGGGTCCGCCCCTGCAGCGCACCAAACCGACTGACAAGCGCCTCACGCTGCGCCTCGCTGCCACACAGGACGGCGTCGGCGCGCCGCGCCAGCACCGACGCGATCCCCGCCAGCGCCCCGTGCGACACGGCCTGGCCGGGCGACCAGACCAGAGGCAGCACGCGCCCAGCGGTCAGCCGCAGCCCTGCGAGGCCTGCCAACGCACCCCAGGCGTGCACGACATCACAAGGCCACACCTGCAGGGCCGTCCGTTTGATGGCGTCGGCGAACGCCATCACCGTCTGACTCAGTCTGCCGTGGTGCTCCAGCGGCCACGGCGCCTGCAAGCCCACGCGGTGTATGCGCACGCCGGCCTGGACATCCTCGCACGACGCCTGGCCGGGCCCGGTGCGCACGCGGTAGATGTCCACCGCATGCCCCTGTCGGGCCAGTGCGGCCGCCAGCGGCATGACCTCCTCGTGCCCGTCTTCGGCGGGGCCCAGCCCCGGCTGCACCGCTCGCGGGTGGGGAATGTCGATCATGGCCACGCGCCGGGCAGAGGGCTTGCGAGGAAGAGAGGTGGACATGGGGACCTTCGCGGATGGACAGGGGTGGCCCGCCACGGCAAGCCCCATGCCCGACGCCACGATGGGCGCGCAGGCATGCGCCTTGCCAGTCTGGGGCCCCTCGCCGCTGCCCTTGAGGATCCACACCGTGCGCCTTGTCTATGTGACCGAGACCTATCCGCCCGAAGTCAACGGCGTGTCGCTGACCGTGCAGCGCGCCGTCAGTCATCTGCGGCGGCAGGGTCACGACGTGAGCCTCGTGCGGCCGCGACAGCGCGGCGAGGCCCCGCTGGACGCGCGGCACGAGTGGCGCACGGCCGGCCTGCCGCTGCCCATGTATCCCGACCTGCGCTTCGGCCTTGCGTGGCCCGGTCAGGTGCGCGAACGGTTGCTGCAATGGCGTCCCGCGCTGGTTCACCTCGCCACCCCCGGGCCGCTGGCCTGGGCAGCCCTGCAGGCCGCACGCGCGCTGCACATTCCGGTCACCGCCGAGTTCCGGACCAACTTTCATCTGTACAGCGCCCACTACGGGCTGTCCTGGCTGTCACCGCTCGTGCTGCGCGGTCTGCGAGCCTTCCACGACCGCGCCCAGCGGAACTACGTGCCCACCCATCTGGCCCGCAGGGAGTTGGCGCGCGCGGGCTTCTCCCAGATGGAGGTCATCGGCCGAGGCGTGGACACCGAGCGCTTTCACCCGCGACACCGCTGCGACTGGCTGCGCGAGCAACTCGCGCCACCCGATGCCCCGCTGCTGCTGTACGTGGGCCGTCTTGCGGCCGAGAAGAACGTGGAACTGGCGCTGCAGGCGTACGACGTGGTGCGTGCCGGCATGCCGCGCGCGGGCATGGTCGTCGTGGGTGACGGGCCGATGCGGCGCAGCCTCCAGACGCGCTACCCGCAGGTCCGCTTCGTCGGGATGCAGACGGGTGAAGCCCTGTCCCGCTACTACGCCGCCGCCGATCTCTTTCTCTTTCCATCGCTGAGCGACACCTTCGGCAACGTCGTGCTCGAAGCACTGGCCAGTGGTGTGCCGGTCGTGGCCTTCGACCTGGGCGCTGCGGCCGAACTCGTACAGGGTTCGGGCGCGGGCCGCGTCATCCCCAACGGCCAGCCCGAGCAGTTCATCACCGCGGCCTGCGCGCTGGCCTGGCAGCACCGGCATGCCGGCATGCAGCGCGAGCGTGCCCGGGCGCTCGCCTTGAACGCCCGCTGGGATCACGTGCTGAACCGCTTCGAACAAAGCCTGCTGGAGGTCGCCCATGGCCACGATGCCCCCAAAGCCCGACAAGCCCGCGCCGCCTGACTGGTTGGCCCGGCCCACGGCCCGTCTGCTGTGGCCCTGGCTGTGCCGCGGCGGGCTCAGCTGCCAGGAGTGGGAACGTGCGTGTGCACGGTGGCTGCACCGGGCCACCGTGTGGCCCTCGGTGCTGATCCTCATGCGGTTCGTCAGCCACCTGTCGGACGGCCTGGTGTGGTACCTCACCTTCCCGGCCCTGTGGCTGTGGGGCGGCGCCAGCAGCCTGCACTGCATGCTACGCCTGGTTGGCATGAGCGGCGTCAATCTGGTGATTTACAAGGCGCTCAAGCAAGGCACCGGCCGCCCTCGCCCGTTTCGCGCCTGCCCCGGCATCCGGGTCTGCGCCAGGACGCTGGACGAGTACAGCTTTCCCAGCGGCCACACGCTGCATGCCGTGGCCTTCACCGTGGTGCTGTCGACCTACTACCCCCTGCTCACCTGGCCTCTGGGTGTGTTCGCCGGGCTGGTGGCGCTGTCGCGCGTGGTGCTGGGGCTGCACTACCCCAGCGACGTGGTCATCGGCGCACTGATCGGTGCCGTGTCGGCCTGGGCCACGCTGAACCTGTTCTAGCCGGCTTATCGGCTCAGCCCTGCCCGGCGCGCTGCGCGGCTGCCTTCAGCCGCCGGCGGCGTTGCAGCCGCACCCGCAGCCACCAGCCCCAGGACACCAACAGGTAGGTCAGCAGACCCACCCCGCAGGCCAGGACACCCAGGCCCAGCACCAGCGGCTTGCCCACACCGGCGAGTTGTGCACGGGTGTGCGCCCACCACCCTGCATCAGGTTCTGCCTCGCCCCCGGTGGAACCGGGCCCCGTGGCGGTCGGCACGGCCGGCGGTTGTTCGCCGGCCTCGACCTCCTCGCCCAGCATGACCTTGCCCAGCCGCCAGGCGCCGTAGTAGACGGGGCCGAACGTGACCGGGTTGGTCACCAGGGTGCTGCCCACCGCGGCCGGCAGATTGGCGCGCAGCAGCACCGCGGCCGCGGCGCTCACCGGGATCTGCGCGACGGGAATCAGCAGCCCGAAAAAGATGCCGAGGGCCATGCCCATGGACAGCCCGCGCCGGCTGATGCGCCACAGGTGGGGCTGCGCAAGGGCCGGTCCCAGCCACCGCAGCCAACGGTGACCCTGAAGGGCTTCGGGGGTAGGCAGGTAGCGAGACAGGATCGACATCGTGAGCGTGGCACAGACGGGAGAGCACAACATCCCTAGACCGACGAGCATAGCGCGCCCGCCGCCGCGGTGTGCGGGGAAATCTCCCACACCCTGTTGCCATCCCGATCAATCGGACCGCGCCGTTTACGTCTTTTTACCGGCGGATCGCGGCGCCTTCAGCCGGTCCGTGGCACGCGGCTTGCCCCGACGTGGTGAAACCCCGCTCTCACAGGAGTCCGACCATGCCCGATCCCGCCCAGCAAGCCGCCGACGATCCCTATTCGCATGCCCGCGTGGACATGAGCGACGCGGCCTCCATCGCCCACTGGGCCGAAGCCCTCGGTCTGACGAACGAGGCGCTGGAGGGCGCTGTGCTCGCCGTGGGTCCCCGGGTGGACCGCATCAAGGATTACCTCACAGGGGGCATGGCTGCCGACCAGGAAGGGGGGTGACCGCTGAGCGCGAGCGACCAACTTGTGGTATCAATGCTGCATTGCAGCAACCCTTGATGCCATGCCGGTCACTTCCGCGCGGCGTATTCAGGTCGCACAGCAGTTCGTCCGCTTCGGCTTTGGCGAACATGTCGACGAGAACGCGCCCTTCTACTCCGCCGATTTCCTCACGCAGGAGCTCACCACCACCGAAGTCCAGGCGGTGTTGTCCATCGTGCCGCGCTACAACGCCTTTTCCGGGGTGAACGTGGCCGGCGGCACGGAGCGCTTTCGCGGCCGGGTCCGAGGGTGGAAGTTCGGGCGCTCGGCATCGGCGCCCATCCTGGTCGTCACGCTGCCCGACTGGAGCCACCAGGCCGAAGAGCAGCCTCTGGGCGCCCCGCTGGGCCGCCCGATCGACGAGGGGCAGCATGCGGCCATCGTCGCCGAACTGCAAGACACATTCGAGCACCAGCTCGACGCCCATCGCTTCGGCCCGCACCCCAGCTGGGGCAACGCCTACGCCGCGTGGTGGGCCTGAAGC
>JAJUHM010000292.1 GCA_029279925.1 Aquabacterium olei | reverse complement strand
TTGAGAACGACTTCCATCTTGGTCTCCTTCCGAACGAGTTGGCGGGCGTCC
Organism: Aquabacterium olei; assembly: GCA_029279925.1. Lineage (GTDB taxonomy): Bacteria > Pseudomonadota > Gammaproteobacteria > Burkholderiales > Burkholderiaceae_C > Aquabacterium > Aquabacterium olei_A. The sequence goes on along the minus strand of JAJUHM010000292.1, from coordinate 4,643 downwards.
ATGAAGGCGCTGTTCTGTCCGCGAGCCAAGTCATTCCCGGAAGGCGACGCTACTCCGGATCATTCAGTTTATAGCTGGTACTGCGCCCGCCCGCATCCGATTTCCGCAGCACGCCCCGCGCAAGCAGGTCGTTGATGTCGCGCAGGGCAGTGTCCGGTGAACACTTGGCAATGGCCGCCCACTTGCTGCTGGTGAGTTTGCCTTCGAAGCCGTCGAGCAGCCGATTAAGCAGCTTCACCTGTCGCTCGTTCAATGGTGTGGTCGCCCAGCGCTGCCAGAAGCGCGCCTTGGTCAATACGGCGTCGAGTGTGTGCTGCGCCTGATCAACGGCGCGATGGAGCGTGTCGAGGAACCAGGCGAGCCACTCTGTGACATCCATCGACCGCTTCTGGGTCCGCTCCAGGATGTCGTAGTAGGCCTTGCGTTCGCGCTGGATCTGCGCCGACAAACTGTAGAACCGCTGTGGACTGCCATCGGCACGCGCCAACAACAGATCACCGATGGCCCGGGCGATACGGCCATTGCCGTCGTCGAACGGGTGCAGAGTGACGAACCACAGATGGCCAAGCCCCGCCTTGATGAGCGGCGGCTCGCCTGTTTCGGTATTGATCCAGTCGAGAAAGCGACCCATCTCGACCTCCAGATGATCGGCGGGCGGCGCTTCGAAATGCACGCGTTGGCGACCGATGGGGCCAGACACCACCTGCATCGGGCCGCTGGCATCGTCCCGCCAGCCACCGACCCTGATCCTGGAAAGGCCTGAGTAGCCGGTTGGGAAGAGCGCCGCGTGCCAGCCGAACAGACGCTCCCGCGTCACCGGCGCATGACAGTTGGCGGTGGCATCGAGCACCATCTCGACCACGCCTTCGACGTGTCGATCGACCGGGGCCAGGGCGCCGATGTCCACGCCCAGCCTGCGCGCGATGGAGGAGCGCACGGATTCGACGTTGAGCTGCTCACCCTCGATCTCGCTGGTCTTGACCACGTCTTCGGTAAGCGCGGCCAGGCTGGCCTGATCGCGCAGCGCCATGCCCACGTCGGCCAGACGCCCCATCAAGAGCCCTTGAGCGCGACTCACATCCGCCATGAGGCCGGCCAGCGCCGCCAGGTCGTAGCGCCACTTGGGCCAGTCGTCAGCCTGCCAGATGTACTTGTAATCTCCGCTGTTCATGCGGAAATTATGAGCCTCATTCTCCGCATTGGCAAGTTATTCGCCGCATAACATGCGGCGATAGAAGGTGCGATTCCCCGCACCCCTGGCTGCCTTACCCCGGCATGGGTGTGAATGGAGGTGCTCCTGGTCGGGGCGACGGACGCGGGTTCGATCGTCAATCCGCCCAGGCCGGAATCCGGAACGCCTCCACCAGGAAATCCACCATCACCCGCACCTTGGGCAGCAGGTGGCGGCGGCTGGGGTAGACGGCATAGATGCCCAGCACGGCCGCCCGGTAGCCGGGCAGCACTTCCACCAGCGCGCCCGATCTCAGGTACTGCCCGACCATGAACGAGGGCTGCAGCACGATACCTTGGTGTGCCAGCGCCGCGGCCACGCAGGTGTCACCGCTGTTGCTGCGCATCGTGGGCGTCACCTTCACGCTGACGGCGTTAGCCTGGCCGTCCGGTCCGTCGAAGTGCCAAGTATCGCCGCTGGCCAGCAGCGTGTAGCTGAACACCGTGTGCCGCATGATCTCGTCCGGATGGGCCGGCGTTCCGTGGCGGCGCAGGTACTCGGGTGAAGCGCACAGCACCAGCCGCGTGGTACCGAGGGGCCGGCTGACCAGCGTCGAGACCGGCAGCCGTGCGATGCGTACCGCAAGGTCATAGCCCTCCTCGACCAGGTCGACGATGCGGTCGGCCAGCGTCACTTCCAGCGTCACCTTCGGGTGCTGCTGCAGGAAGGCCGGCCACAGCGGCGCCAAGTGCAGCAGACCGAAGCTCACCGGCACGTTCAGCCGCAGCAGGCCCACGGCCTCTTCGGCGCCTGCAGTCACCTCGGCCTCGGCTTCGCCCACACCGGCCAGCAGTTCCTTGCAGCGGGCGTGGAAGAGTTCGCCCTCGGGCGTGAGCGACAAGCGTCGCGTCGTACGGTGCAGGAGCCGCACTCCCAGTCGGGCTTCCAGCCTCGCCACCAGGCGCGAGACGGCGGTCTTGGACACCTGCAGCGCGTCTGCGGCGCGCACAAAGCTGCCGGCGTCGACCACAGCGGTGAAAGCTTGCATCTCGTCGAATCGGTCCATTGCACGATTATCCCTAAATTTGGTTCAAATAAAATATAAATTAACTATTTATCTCACCAAAAGGAACTTTTACAGTTTCTCCATCGCAGCCGAGGTGCTGTTTCCAACCAGGAGATTCGTTATGAAAGTGACTGTCATCGGCGCCGGCAACATGGGCTCGGCCCTCGTCAAGCAATTCACCCGCGCCGGCCACCAGGTCAGCGTAACGTCGCGCGACGCCGCCAAGGCGGTGCAGGTCGCCGCCGCCCTCCCGGGCGCACGGCCGGTACCCGCCGCCGGCGCGGCCGACGGCGCCGACGCCGTGGTGCTGGGCAGCGGCATCGCGCCTGCATGGCTCCGCAAGGTTTGAATCGTCACGCGCAACCTCCGGAGACTTCGATGAGACATTCCTTGATCGCACCCCTGCTGGCCACCGACAACGGCACCGGTACCTTGGTGCTGCGTGTGCCGGTGGGGATCATCTTCGCAGCGCACGGCGCGCAAAAGCTGTTCGGCTGGTTCGGCGGCTACGGGCTGGAAGGCACCGGGCAGTTCTTCGCCTCGATCGGCCTGCACCCCGGGTATCTGATGGCCCTGCTGGCCGGCGCAGCCGAGCTCATCGGTGGGCTGGCGCTGGTGTTCGGTCTGCTGGTGCGGCCGGCCGCGGCGGCGCTGGCCTTCGCAATGCTGGTCGCCATCTTCGCCGTACACATCGGCCAGGGCTTCTTCATGAGCAACAACGGCTACGAATACGCGCTGGCGCTGCTTGCGGCTTCGCTCTGCCTGCTGTTCAGTGGCGGCGGACGCTGCTCGGTGGATGCGGCCCTGGCCGCGCGCGCCGGCGGAGGCCGGTGATGGCCCGCCCGCCCAGCCTGTTCGTCTCGCACGGCGCGCCGACCTTCGCACTCGAGCCCGGCCAGGCCGGGCCGGCACTGACGGCGCTCGGCCGCACGCTGCCGCGGCCCGAGGCGGTGCTCGTCGTCTCGCCGCACTGGCTAACACCGAACCCGCGCGTGGGTCTGGCGGCACAGCCGCAGACGATCCACGATTTCGGCGGCTTCGACCCCGCGCTGTACCGCATCGACTACCCGGCGCAGGGCCACCCGGCGCTCGCCTGCAAGGCCCTAGACGCGCTCACCGCGGCCGGCTGGCCGGCAATTGCCGACGAGCGGCGCGGGCTCGACCACGGCGCCTGGGTGCCGCTGCTGCACCTGTACCCGCGGGCCGAAGTGCCGGTGTTCCAGGTTGCGCTGCCGTGGCGGCTGGATGCCGACGCCGCCTGGGCCTTCGGGCAGGCACTGGCGCCGCTGGCCGACGACGGCGTGCTGATCGTCGGCTCGGGCAGCCTGACGCACAACCTGGGCGACTTCCGGGGCGGGCATGGGTCGGAGCTGGCCTACGTCCGGGCGTTCGCGGGCTGGGTGCGCGAGGCCGTGGCCGCCAGCAACGGCGCGCGGCTGCGCCGTACGCTGGACGAGGCGCCACACGCCGCGCGCGCCCACCCCACGCCCGAGCACTTCTGGCCGCTGCTGGTGGCCGCCGGGGCGGCGCCGGCCGGGCAGCCGTGGCGCATGGTGGACGGCGGCATCGCTCACGGCATGCTGGCGATGGACGCTGTCGTCTTCGGCCAGGCCTGAGGGACACCAGCACCATGAAGGACCACCTGCCCGTCCAGCGCCCGGCGAGGCCCCCGCGGAACGCCGCCCCTTGCAGTGGCGTTTTATCGAACCCCGGGCTAATCTTCGGATTCGTGCACAAGGGAAGGAGGCAATGATGCGTCCAGCGCTGACATCCGGCCTGCTCACGGCGGCCCTCCTGGCATTCCTGCCGGCATCCAGCGAGGCCGAGGAGACGGCCCCGGCCGCCTCGGGCAAGCCGGTCGCCGAGGAACGGGCGCCCGGCAAGGAGGAGTTGGCCGAAGCCAGGCGGCTGGCGCGCGAGGAGCGTGCCCGGGAGCGGCAAAGGGAACGCCTCGAACGCGAACGCCTGTGCGTCATCAAGCCGGTGATGACGGATGCGGAGAAGGCGCTCTGCAAGGAAGTCTGGCGCTGAGCCGGCCGGCATCCCATAACGACAAAGCCACCCGCAGGTGGCTTTGACGCTCTCGTTCGCGGGAACTCAGCCCTTGACGCGGTTGCGGTACTCGCCGGTGCGGGTGTCGATTTCGATCTTGTCGCCGGTTTCGCAGAAGAGCGGCACCGACACCTCGTAACCGGTGGCGATCCTGGCCGGCTTCAGCACCTTGCCCGAGGTGTCGCCGCGCACCGCCGGCTCGGTGTAGGTGATCTCGCGCACCACGGTGGTCGGCAGTTCAACCGAGATGGCCTTGCCGTTGTAGAACACCACCTCGCAGGCCATGCCGTCCTCGAGATAGTTGAGGGCGTCGCCCATGTTCTCCTTCTCCACCTCGTACTGGTTGTACTCGGC
>JAJUHM010000291.1 GCA_029279925.1 Aquabacterium olei | reverse complement strand
AGTTCGCGCGCGTGTTTGCGCGCTGCCGGGAGCTGGGCCTGCTCCTGGTGGCCCATGCGGGTGAGGAAGGACCGGCGCAGTACATCACGGATGCGTTGGACATCCTCCATGTCGAGCGCATCGACCACGGCGTGCGCTGCGTGGAAGACCCGGCACTGGTCGCGCGTCTGGCTCGCCAGGGCAAGGCGCTGACCGTGTGCCCCTTGTCGAACGTGAAGCTGTGCGTGTTCGGCACCATGGGCGAGCACAACCTCCGGACCCTGCTGGACCACGGGCTGAAGGTCACGATCAACTCGGACGATCCAGCCTACTTCGGGGGCTACCTGCACACCAACTTCCTGGCCACCTTCGAGGCGCTCGGTCTCGACGCCGGCCATGCGTACACGCTGGCCCGCAACAGCCTCGAGGCCAGTTTCGTTTCGGACGAGGTGAAGGCCGGCTGGGTGCGCCAACTGGACGACACCTTTGCGCGCTTCGCCTCGGCGGCCTGACCGCGCCCTGCGCGCCGGTCAGTCCCGAGGCGGCAGAAGCTGCACCGAGGACAGCAAGGCCAGCGCCAGCGCCAGGGGCACCGTCGAGGCGTAGCCGAACTGCTTGAAGCCGATGGCCCCGGCCACGCCGCCCACGAAAAAGGCCAGCACCAGACTGGACTGCAGCCGCAGCCGGTCCTGATTGGCGCGCACGCGGGCCTCGCCCGGCCCCCCGGCGTTCCAGTACAGCAGCTTGCCGATCTCGATGCCCATGTCGGTCACCAGCCCGGTGAGGTGCGTGGTGCGGATTTCGGCGTGCGAGATCTTGGTGATCATGGCGTTCTGCAGGCCCATCACGAAGCACAGCAGGCCCACGGTCACCAGCAACTGCGTGCCGACGATGTGGTGCAACGACCCCAGGATGCCGAACACGAGCAACAGGGCGGCTTCGGTCAGCAGTGGCAGCGCGCACACATGGCGCGAGCCGTTGCGTCGTGCCCAGTTGATCTGAATGGCCGACAGGGCCGCGCCCCCGATGAACGCGAGCAGCGCGACCACCCCGGTGGAAGCCATTTCCCATTCCCCGAGTGCGACGTCATCGGCCATGCTGGAAACCAGCCCCGTGACGTGCGAGGTGTAGCGCTCGACCGCCAGAAAGCCGCCCGCGTTGATGGCCCCGGCGATGAAGGCCAGCGAGACGCCCAGATGCAGGTTGGTCTGTCGGGTGCGTTCCGGGGCAGTCAGGGCGCGCAGGTAGGTGATGGGCATGGCAGACGTCGGGAAAACACACCGGTGGTATACCTCCCAATGATCGCGCCGTTTCGCACCCTTGTCTCTCGTGGATTCGCATGTCTGTCACCCGCACCCCTTCTGCCTTTTCGCCCGCAGCCTGGCGGTGGGCACTCGTCCAGACCCGGCGTGACCTCCGCTCGGCCAGCATGCGCTTCCTGTTGGTCGCCGTGGTGCTGGCCGTGGCCGCGCTGAGCGCGGTGGCGTTTTTCGCGGATCGCATCGAGGGCGGGCTGAACCGGGACGCCGCGCAGTTGCTGGGGGGTGACGTGGTGGTGGTGGCCGATCAGCCCGTGCCTGCGTCGCTGCAGGTGGCCGCCCGCGACGCCGGGTTGAGGCAGGCCCGCACGGCGGTGTTTCCCAGCATGGCGCGCGCGCCGGACGAACTGGGTGGGGCCACCCGGCTCATCACGCTCAAGGCGGTGGAAGATGGCTATCCCTTGCGCGGCCGTCTGACGCTGGCCACGCCGGAAGACGATGGGGGCTGGCGAGACCCGCGGCCCGCACCGGCAGGCGGCCCGCGGGCCGGCGAGGTGTGGGTCGAGCGCAGCGTGCTGACCGCGCTCAATCTGTCCGTGGGCCAGCGCCTGTGGCTGGGCGAAGCCGCCTTCACCATCACGGGCGTCATCCAGACCGAGCCCGACCGCGGGGCGGGCTTTCTCGGCTTTTCTCCGCGCGTCATGATCCGCCTGGCCGACCTGGCCGCCACCGAACTGGTGCAGCCGGCCAGTCGCGTTACCTGGCGTCTGCTGGTGGCAGGCCCGGCCCGCAGCGGCGATGCGCAGGCGGATCCGTCCTCGGCACCGCGCGCCGAGGCCGCGCCGGCACCGAGGGCGTCTGGCGGCGAGGCCGCTGCGCTGGCGCGGTTCCTGAGCATCGCACGCCAGACCGCCGAAACCACCCGGGGCGTCCGCGTCGACAGTCTGGACCAGGGTCGGCCCGAAATGCGGGCTACGCTGGACCGCGCGGGCCTGTTCCTGCGCCTGGTGGCCCTGCTGGCCGGGCTGTTGTCTGCGGTGGCGGTGGCGCTGGTGTCTCGGGACTTTGCGCAGCGCCGGCTCGATGACTGTGCCTTGATGCGGGTGCTGGGTGTGTCGCAACGCACCATGGCGTGGACCTATGCCCTGCAGTTCGCGGTGGTGGGGCTGCTGGCCAGCCTGATCGGCCTGCTGGCCGGCTGGTTGTGCCACCTTGTGTTCGTGGCCCTGCTGGCCGACCTGGTCAACGTGACCCTGCCCGCCGCGGGCTGGACCCCTTATGCGCTGGGCGTCGGGGTGGGCGTGCTGCTCACCCTGGGCTTCGGGCTGCCCCCGGTGCTGCAACTGGCCCGTGTGCCGCCTCTGCGCGTCCTGCGGCGGGATCTGGGTGGCATCAAGATGGGCTCGGCCCTGGTCTGGCTGCTGGGCGGCGGGGCACTGCTGGCTTTGCTGATGCTGGTGGCGCGCGATGCCAAGTTGGGCGGCATCGCCCTGGGTGGCTTCGGGGCCGCCGTGGTGGTGTTTGCCGCCGTCGGCGGCGCGGCGGTGTGGGCCATGCGGGTGGCAACCCTCCGCTTCAATGCGCGGCTGCCGCTGGCATGGACGCTGGTGTCCCGACAGCTCACGGCCCAGCCCTGGCACACCGTGGTGCAGGTGTGCGCACTGGGCCTGGGTTTGCTGGCGCTGATGCTGCTGGTGCTGATTCGCACCGATCTGATCGCCAGCTGGCAGCAGGCCACGCCGGCCGATGCCCCGGATCGCTTCGTCATCAACATCCAGCCGGACCAGGTGGAGGCCTTTCGCACCGCCTTGACGGAGGCGGGCGTCGCCCGTTTCGACTGGTATCCGATGGCCCGGGCCCGGCTGGTGGCCATCAACGGGCAGCCTGTGCGCCCCGAGTCCTACCAGGAGGACCGGGCGCAACGCCTGCTGGAGCGCGAATTCAACCTCAGCCATGCTGCGGAGGCACCGCGCCACAACGAGGTGGTGGCGGGCCGCTATCAGCCCGAGGAGCCCGATGCCTTCAGCGTGGAGGAGGGCCTGGCCAAGACGCTGGGCCTGCGGCTGGGTGACCGCCTGCGCTTCGACATGGCAGGCCAGATGGAAGAAGGGCGCATCACGAGCCTGCGCAAGGTCGACTGGTCGTCGATGCGCGTCAACTTCTTCGTGATGGCGCCGCAGGCCGACAAGCCCACCTGGCCGGACACCTACATCACGTCCTTCAAGGCGCCTGCCAGCGGGCAGATCGACCGCCTGCTGGTGCAGCGCTTCCCGAACGTCACGGTGGTGGACGTCTCGGCCACGCTGACCCAGTTGCAGGGCGTGCTGACCCAGGTGATCACGGCTGTGGAGTTCCTCTTTCTGTTCACCCTGGCGGCCGGGCTCATCGTGCTGATGACGGGACTGCTGACATCGCGGGAACGGCGCGCACGCGACTGGGCCATCTGGCGTTCCCTCGGGGCGACCCAGGCCATCATCGGCCGGGTCCAGCGGCTTGAACTGCTGGCGGTGGGCGCCTTGGCAGGCACGCTGGCATCCGGCGCTTCGCTCTTGATCGGGTGGGTGCTGGCATCGCGCGTGTTCGATTTCGCCTGGAGTGCTCCGTGGTGGGGGCTGCTGCCGGGCGCTGCCGTCGGGGCCATGCTCGCGTGGCTGGCAGGCTGGTGGAGCCTGCGCGGGGTGGTGCACCGGCCGGTGGCCCTCACGCTCAGGCAGGCCGAATGAACAACGGGGCAGGAGGTCGATCGCCTCGCTGCCCCGCTGTCGGATGTGGCCGAACCGCTCAGTGTTCGCTCAGGCTGTTGATCAAGCCCATCTCCGAGCTGCTCATCAGCGACTCGATGTCCATCAGGATCAGCAGCCGGTCGCTCACGTTGGCGATGCCGGTGATGTAGGTCGTGTCGACCACGGCGTTGCTCATCTCGGGGGCCGGCTGGATCATCTGCTCGGCCAACTGCATCACGTCGCTGACCGAATCCACGACGGCACCCACCACGCGCCCGCGCACGTTCAGCACGATCACGACGGTGAAGCTGTTGATTTCCGCCTCGCCCATCTCGTTGAGACAGTTGAACTTCACGCGCAGGTCCACGATGGGCACGATCACGCCGCGCAGGTTCACCACGCCCTTCAGGTAAGACGGGGCGTTGGCGATCTTGGTGGGCGGTTCGTACGAGCGGATCTCCTGCACCTTCAGGATGTCGATCCCGTACTCCTCGCGCAGGACCGTGACCATCTTCTTCGCGAACTCCGTCGGCCCCCCGGCGTGGGCCACCGCGTGGAGGACCCGCACCGGACGCAGGAACTGGATCGGCCCCTGGGTCGCGACCTCGCCCAGAAAGTACACGCGAAAGCTGTTGATTTGCACCACGATCACGGTGACGAAGATCGGCGGCTTGAGGAATTCGGCGAACGCCGCGGCCAGGAGGTCACGACTCTCCTCGGGCGTCTTTCCGGCCACCT